>QHZM01000503.1 GCA_003224665.1 Acidobacteriota bacterium | reverse complement strand
GACTGGGAGCAGGAGGCCATCAGGAAGATCGCCGGCGGGATTGCCGAGACCGCGAAGCGGGTCGAGCCCGTGCGCCTGGGTGCAGGCTGGGGTCAAGTCGACATTGGCCACGATCGCCGATTTGTTCAGGCTGACGGTTCCGTGCGCATGCTGTGGCGCAACGCGACTCGCGCCGTCACATATCCTGTCGATACCACTGTTGGTGTCCTACGTGTGGACATCGAGCGCGGCGAGCCCCTGGCGATTCTGGTCAACTATGCTTGTCATCCCGTCGTCTTTACCGCCGACAACGATCTCTATTCTGCGGATTACCCTGGTGCGATGCGGCGCTACGTGGAAAAGAATTTCGGCGGGTCAGTCACTTGCTTCTTCCTCCAAGGTGCGGCGGGCAACATCAATCCTTATTTTGACAAAACCTACTTGGAAGAGGACTCTCCCGAAATGATGCGGCTGACGGGAGAGCGTCTGGGTAAAGAGGTCGTGAGGGTTGCTCGGCAGATTCAGCCAACGGGGGTTCCCAATGGCGAGATTGCCTTTCTCACAGACACTCAGCGGTTCAATCTCCGTTTGCACTGGCGGCCTTTCCGGGAGAGCTGTTCGTCGAGTTCCAGCAGAACTTGCGCTCGCGATCTCCGTTGCATGACACGTTCTTCCTCGGCTATACGAACGGCTACTTTGGCTATTTACCGACGATTCGCGCAGCAGCCACAGGAGGCTATGGCGCCGCCGATTTCTCAGTCCAGCTTGAACCTGGCGCGGGTGAGCGGATGGTGGATCGGGCCCTAATCCAAATCTACCGGGCGTTGGGCATGCTTAAGGATCAGCCCGTAGTCGCCGGGGATTAGTTCCTGGCAGGCGCAGTCGAATGAGAAACTTCATTCTGACGCCATTCTTCTTCATTTTCTGGATCGGGGCCGCTCGTAGTGCCGCGGGCCAGACGCCTCCCACTTGTTCCCTGCTAAAAACATCGTTCAAAGGCTGGCATGCGTACCGTCTGACGAATGGCTTGGTTGCGCTCACCGTTACGCCCGACCTCGGGGGCCGCGCCATCCAGTATGAACTCGGTTCGCATGGGTATTTTTTCGTGAACGCTGAACTGGCTGGGAAAGTCCTCCCTCGCGACCAGAACGACCGAGGCCACGCCTGGGCCAACTACGGGGGCGACAAGGATTGGCTGGGACCGCAAGGATTCGACACGACCGATCAATGGGCTGGCCCGCCGGATTACAACATCGACGGTAGCGCGTACAGTGCGGAAATAGTGAAGGAAAGTGCGGAAGAAGTCGCGCTGTACCTCACCTCACCTCCAGATGACCGCAGCGGTCTCGTGCTCAGTCGAATCTATCATCTCGAACGAGGTTCGACGCGCGTCCGGGTCGAGCATTTCATGAAAAACGTCTCAGGCCATGACGTGCGCTGGGGATTTCAGGAGGTAACGCAGAGTGATACCGCCGAGCCTGACCAGCCGACGAAACCCAATCCGAACTTCTGGGTGTACTGCCCGACCAACGCCCGCAGCCGGTATCCCAAGGGTTTTATCCCGCAATATGGTGAAGTGACGCATCCCGCCTACCACGTGCGAAGCGATAGGCTGTTTGGGCTCCACTATGTTTACCAGGTTGCGCAGGTTGGTCTGGATTCTGAAGCCGGTTGGCTGGCAGTGTGGAACGGAAAAACGCAGCACGCCTTCGTACAAAGGTTTCGTTATGTTCCTGGAGCCAGCTACCCGGATGATTGCACTGTCGAGTTCTACTTGAACGGGCCAGGACGGCATACTCAGCTTGACGTTGCAGGCCCGACGCCCGCTAATCCTCGCGTCACACCTTATTACCTTGAGACGGAAATCATCAGCCCCTATATCGCGCTCAAACCCGGAGGGGAAGGTTCCTTCGAGACAGAATGGTTTGCGACGCGAGGTTCCCACCCGGTCATGAATGTTAGCGATGCAGGGATCACGTGTGAGCCGTTGAGCGCCCGGGCGGTGGGAAGCACTACCACCCTCGCTGGTACATTCGGGGTCTTCTATCCCGGCGAGGCTGTTATTTCATTCAA
>QHZM01000241.1 GCA_003224665.1 Acidobacteriota bacterium | reverse complement strand
GGGTCGTTCTAAGCAACCGCAAGAACCCCTGGGTTACTGAGACCGCCGAGATCCCCTTGAACCAGAAGGCAGGTTTTGTTTGCTTCGCGCAATTCAGTGACTGGGATCCAAACGAAACTCCACCCCCGGATGAAGACGTCGAGGAGAAGGTAGGGCAGCATCTGGCCGATGTCGTCATGATCTTTGAAGATGGCCGCCAGGAAGTGCAGCGCATCCGCCGCCGCTTCGAGGTGAACTCTCCTTCGACCGAGTGGGGCCATTTAAGCTTCGCAGCGCTCGCGCACATTGCTGACCGTCCAAGTCAACTGACGGACTCTCTTCGCAATGTGATGGGTTGGGGAGACCTCCAACAAAGCGTCCTGGACAACTCCTACTCGGCTCCTGTGCTATGGATCAGCGCGCTACCCAACCCTCATCCGGACCGGGTCCTCAGGGCGTTGCGCTTGCAGGCCGTCTCTGACGATCCAGTGGTCGTTTGTGGCATGACGCTGTTTCATGGGCGTGGAAACCCTCTCCGCTACGAGCGACTGAGTCTCTACCGAATTTCTCTGCCGGAGGCCAGTGGGGAGGATCGTTGGAAAGTCGATGTGGACCTCGGCGTTGTTGCTCGCACCTATTTGCTTAGCAATTTTGACCCCTCAAGTTGGCTCACAGCTGCGGGGGCGGGGTTGGGTCAGCACGCCGAGCGCAACGGGAGCGCACGGCACCTCTATGTGGAACTAGCCGCGAGCCCCGAGGCCACTCTCATTTTGCGCGACACCGAGACACGAGAAGAGTTTGAATTCGACCTAGGTCAAGTCGTCTCTGGAAGCGAACTGAGTGCCCGGTCCCGCGGCGCATCCATTGAGATCCTTGAGCGAGAGAAGGTGTGGCTCCACGGTCAGGTGCTCGACGCGACCACACACCGTCCCACGCCGGTACGTTTGGCATTTCGCTCCAAAGAAGGTCGTTACATTCCGCCTTATGGACATCGCACGGAGGTAAATGCTGGCTGGTTCCAGGACTATGGAGCCGACGTCAAACTGGCCGACAGCTCCTTTGCCATTGTGGATGGAACCTTCCAGGTGGAGTTGCCTGTGGGCGAAGTGTACCTGGAAATGTCCAAGGGATTCGAATACCACGCGGTCCGTAAGAAATTGAACATCGCGCCTGGCCAACGCGACTTAGTCCTGGAGATCAGCCGCATGGCCGATTTTCGGTCTCAAGGCTGGGCGTGCGCGGACACGCATGTACATTTTCTCTCCCCTTCTACAGCAATCCTCGAAGGTCAGGCCGAAGGGCTGAACTTGATTAACCTACTTGCAGCGCAGTGGGGGGACCTCTTCAGCAACGTAGGCGATCTCTTCCAAGGGCCGCTGACCTCGCGTGACGGCGAGACGATTGTCTGGGTGGGAACGGAAAACCGTCAGCATATCCTCGGTCACCTGGGGCTGCTTGGGGGACACGGTGCGCCGGTGTACCCCATGTCAGCTTCCGGACCCGACGAGAGCTACCTCGGTGATCCCTTGTGGACGAGCCTCGCGGATTGGGCCGACGAATGCCACAAGCGACAAGGCTTGGTTGTGGCGGTGCATTTCCCTTACCCCACGGCGGAAATCTCCGCGGACATCGTGCTGGGCAAGATCGACGCCTTGGAGATCCGGCCCAGCGGGGGTTACTTCAACACGTTGCGTTTTCTTGACTGGTACCGGTACTTAAATTGTGGCTACCGTCTGCCGTGCGTCGGAGGCACGGACAAGATGGGAGCTTGGACTCCGCCCGGATCACTGCGAGCCTATGCCTATTTGGGTCAAGAGGAATTCAATATAGACCATTGGGCGGCCGCCGTCCGGCGAGGTAACACGTTTATGACCTCGGGGCCACTCTTACTTTTTCACGCCGATGGGCACGTTCCCGGAGACGAGATCACGCTCGGCGCGGGAGGCGGCACCGTTGAAGTCGAAGCCCAAGCCGCAAGCTATGTGGACATTCATTCCCTGGAAATTGTTTTCAATGGAAAAGTTGTGGCCGCGCGCGAAGAGCATGGAGGTACCCGCCAAATGACCCTGAGGGAAAGGGTTCAGGTGTCCGGCGCCGGCTGGTTAGCCGCGCGCTGCGCCTCGCGGTTGGGCCCCTCCGTGGCCTGGCCGTATGGGATCGAAGCCCACACTTCGCCTGTCTATGTGCGCGTGCCCGGACAAGAGCTGTTTTCTGCATCCTCGGCGGCTTACCTGCTGACGCTGATCGAGGGCGCCGAAACCTGGGCACAAAATCTGGCCACACGGCCGGACGCGGAACGGCTGGCACGGGTGCTCAAGGTTTTCGGAGACGCACGAGACCGTTTGCACCGCCGCCTGCATGAGCATGGCATCCCGCACTGAGGTGAAGTATCCGGGCTTGCTCGATCTGCGCGAAATTGCACACTTGCAGTATCCCCATATGGCTCAACTGGCTGATTCTCAAATGTCTGCTGCGACTTCTCTAGATTACTCCTCATAAGTCGCCATTTGTTTACTGAACTTTATGCGGCGACAGAGGTCACGGACGGTTGACGCACTCGGAAGTAATGCATGCGCTTATCGGAAACTGGAGTTCTGAGAGTCCAGCGATGTGGTTTACGTGCACAAGAAATGCAGACTTCAAGCCTGCAGGATTAGTGACCTCGGTCCGGCCTCTCGCTGTCGGACGTTTTTTGTGAGCCTCCGGCATAGTCTGAGCGTAAGATGGCCAAGGGTTCGGTGTCGGTTATTACTTGAAGAAGGGTGCGTGGCTGCGCGAGGTGATTTCGCTTCGCGCCAAAGATGGGACCTCGGATATTTTCTGCGGGACTGCTTTCCACGGCCATCAAACAACACCGTCACTATTCAGGGTAGAGGTGCATTTTGAGGTGCATATTTGTGCCCAAACTGTGGTCTCGAGCCCGAACCACAGGTACCCTAACCCTCTTAGAATACGTGACTCCGAACAGGGGGAACGGGGCGGGAATGGTTTCGTAAACCGTGGGTCGGGTGTTCGACGTCACTCCACACGGGTTGCGTGCCAATCGGCAGGTCGCGTATCACACTCTTTTTCGACGCGAGGTCAGACTATCGAACATGGTCTTTCCCACCGCGGTCCAGCGCTGGACAGCCAGATAGACTGCAGCGACGGGGAAACTCGGTGGGCCGTGGGGTGCATACTGGGGTGCATACTCGTGTCCGAATAGGACTATTTCACCCGAGTCGGAGGCACGAATGCCGACTGAAGTTATTGAAATTAAAGAAAGCCAAACATGGGGAACGGGGCGGTATCGTTTTTCTAATCCGAGGGTCGGGAGTTCGAGTCTCCCCACGCCTGCCAATCCTCTCCATAACCTGGCACGCCTGAGAACCCGGAACAGTTGCACATTGGTTGCCCAGTCCCGCTTAATCGCCTGATCGGAGCTAAGCGTGTCACCTTTGCCAGATCTCAGGCGAGCGGCCCGATTCCCGTTTATTGGGCGTCGTCGCAACGGGCTGCTCCCGTGACACGCTCGGAGGGAGTTATTCGGGCTGCCTCATTTTGTTCTTCCGTTTCGCTCGGAGCGCTGTTTATTTTCGTCGGCTGGATCGCTATATCCCCGAGGAGTCCCGACAGTTAAGCGAACCAGAGCTGGCTCGACATTTTCGCGCCGGCCAGCAGGCCTTTCAGTCCGAGCAGCTTGATCGCGCCGCCGAAGAGTATCGGTACCGCGCGGAACCCGCTTTCAACTGGGCCATCTTTCGAATGGCAAGTCCACCGACAACTGAAGTCTTCAGAATCGCGGCCGGTAGCTCGTCGCGGCCGCTTTTGATGAACGCGATCGTCCAGCCCGGTAATTTTTGTTTTCCGACGAAAGTATTCCTTCCGAAGCCCCAAAGTCTACTGACCGAGCCCGTATGGATGGCAGAAGGGAATGCTGTGTTCCTGTCCCTAGGGAAGGCTTGGGCCGGATATAGAGGGGCGAGAGCAACTTGGATTGTGGTAGGATACGCCTCTTCTGAGGAATCGCTGACCAGCAGGTATCCCTTCATGACACTCCAATGCCCCCAATGCCAGACAAAGTACCGAATGGAAGAAAAGCAGTTCGCGGGTCGGTCCGAGGTCAAGGTGCGCTGCACGAAATGCGGGACTTCTTTCGCAGCGAAGCGTGGCGCCGGGGCCGGAGAAACCCCATCCTCAATTCCGGAGGCCACGGTTGTCAGCGAAAGGGGCGGGGAGTTGGGATTACCGGCCGACAAGAATGTTGCATTGTCAGTCATTCGCGGGCCGCTGAAAGGGAAGGTGTTCCACATTTCGAAGCCGCGAGTCGTGCTCGGGCGCGCCGACGCAGACATTGTCGTGGATGATCCGGAAATATCCCGAAAGCATTGCGCGCTGGAGGTGCAAGGAATCATAGCGAGGCTGATCGATCTGGGAAGCAGAAACGGCACGTTTGTGAACGAAAAGCGTGTGGAAATGTCTGAGCTTCAGAACCTCTCGGAGTTTCACATCGGCCGCAACACCTTCCTCTTCACCATTACCGACAAGACCTAGGAGGTCCCTCAGGGTCGAACACCTGGCTTGGGGGGGAGTCCTTCGGCCCGCCCGCAACTCCGGGATTATCCTGCAAGGGGGAGACCAACAGCCCGGTTCGCAGTTCATTATGGAACGCTTGGGACGATACGAAATCATCAAAGAACTTGGCCGCGGGGGCATGGGTACGGTCTATACGGCTCGGGACCCCAAGATTGATCGCGTGGTCGCCATCAAGACCATCAGCATGGTGGGTCAAAGTCGCGCCGACGAAGAGGAGTTCCGGCAAAGGTTCTTCCGCGAGGCCCAGGCGGCGGGGGCGCTCTCCCATCCCGGCATTGTCACGATCTACGACGTGGGGGAAGGCAAAGCCACAAAGACAACCTTCATCGTCATGGAGTATGTGGAGGGGAAGACTCTGGGAGAGCTGGCCCAGAGCGAGCGGCTCCCCCTCGAGACCGCACTCGATCTGGCGAAGCAATTGGCCGAGGCGCTGGACTACGCCCACAGCCGCAACATCGTGCACCGCGATATCAAGCCGGCCAACATCATCGTCACCCCCGAGGGTCGCGCCAAGATTACCGACTTTGGCGTCGCCAAGCTTCAGGCGGTCCAGCTTACCCAAACAGGGCAAGTGCTGGGCACACCTGCTTACATGTCTCCGGAGCAGTTAACCGGGGGCACCGTTGACGGCCGGTCAGATATTTTTTCCCTCGGGGTGATCCTGTACTGGCTGCTGACCGGCGACAGACCTTTTCCCGGGGAAATCACAAGTTCCATTTTTTACAAAATTATTTATCAGGACCCTATCCCCCCCTCCCAGCTCAATCCTTCTCTCTTGCCCGAGTGCGATTACGTTGTCCAGCGTGCCCTGGCCAAGGAGCAGGGGAAGCGTTACCAGCGCGGTCGGGAGTTTGCAGGCGATCTGGAGGACTTGAAGGCCGGACGCCCCTTGCGCTCTCGGACAGCCGTCGCGCCGTCTGGAACTGTTGAAGAGACTGTGGTGGCTCGAAGGCCAAAACCGTCCCTTTGGCAGCGCCTGGGGGCTTCTTCCCTTGCCATCTTCTTCGATCTCCTCCTTCTGGACGCCGGCATCGAGACTTATCTCCGCGGCTCGCCTACCCGTCGGCTGGTGGGCATTGTTGTGGCCTCGTATTTTGCGCTGAACGTCTGGCTGTGGAGGAAAATGGGATGGCTCGTGAAAGCCGGGCTTTCCTCTTTAGTCCTGCTGGGCTTGCTCGCCTTCGCCGCCTGGCAGCAGGAGAGTTCCCGCGAAGGGATTGTCCTGCTCGGACAATCCACCTCTGCCCTGTTGTCAATTGTAACGGCTGGGGCCGTCGCCTTTGCCGGAATGGCCCTGGCCCGCCTGAAAGTTCTGCGCCTTGCGGGCAGATTTGCGGTTGCTCTGCTTACGGTTTACGCAGTGGCCGCATTCGTGGCTGGCGTTGCGACCGGACGACCCTATCCCGACCTCTACCATGGAGCCAGTCTATGGACCCGCCTGCCTTTCTGGCTCCAGGGCGCATTCGTTGGATCGTTCGTCGTCTTGCCCTTAGCGCTCGTGTCGTTGACGCTGAGCGGATTACTGCGGCCCCGCGGGACCAAATCTCTCCGGTGGGGTTACACTCTGCTTTTCCTATGTGTCACCTTGACCATGTCCGCAGGTGGCTTCAAGGCGCTTGCCGGCCGCACCCTGGTAGTTCCTTTCGGTGGCGGGAGCATCGAGGCATTCGTATCTGAAGAAGCCAGCGGAACATACGGAGTGACCCGTCCAACGTATCAAATCCGAGAGAACGCCAAAGAAATTTATTTGATCCTGGAGGGCAGGAATACTGGATCTTTCTCCGTGGAAGCCACCTGGCTGGCCGTTAACGTCGAGGGAAGGGAGCCTAATCAGAAGTTGGGCAGCTCTCGCCTGTCTCTTCAGCCTGACCAGCGGAAGGCGGTGTCGCTCAATGCTCCCAAGGGGGGCTTTCTGCCGGGCGAATATCGCGTCCAGCTTTCCGTCAACGGCGGCGCGCCGCAATCACTGTTATTCAAAGTAGTCCCCATACTGCCGCCGGCGTTGTTCTGACGTGCCCCTGTACTCCGCAAGAATTCGGTACGGCCCGGTTCCTCAGGGTCACACGTGGGTTAGCGCAATCTAACTCATTACTTTCCACCCGGGCCGGCATGCGCCATTCTCGGGCACATGCCGCTGGGAACCGATCCCGGCGACCGGTTTCGCGCCCTTCGCTGACCTCGAGGCCCGAGGGACGCGTCACTTCAGACTGACCGCCCGGGTATCGCGTTACTCCACCTGCCTGTTACTTTGAACAGGCTGATGCAAGCGCAGAGACATGCTTGGGGGAGGAGTCTCGCGGCACGAAGTTCAAGTTCGCGGAAGCCGTGCGGACGTGAAACCCGCCCTGGCGTGAGGCGATGCGCGGGTTCTTCTTTATCTCGCGTACAGCCGAGCAGGCGAAATCGAATTTGTGGACTTTTTGGCCCCGCGATGCTGAACGGCCCGAAAATTTCAAGTGGTGGCCACTGACACTCAAAATTCCCAAGCAGAAGGGTCCGTGGTCGGCAGGAGCTTTGTCGCCGTGCAGGTGATAGGCGCTGAAGCTTGCGGTGGCCCCCGCCTTTGGGTGTGGAACTGCATTTTGGCGACTCGACGCGGTGACCCCCGCCTTTGGGTGTGCAACTGCATTTTGGCGACGCGACGCGGTGGCGCCTCGTTCAGCGATGCCGATGTCCTGTTTCAACGCAGCGATATCCTTGCGTCCTGGCAGAAGATGGTCCATGGCATTCGCCACTTGATGGGCCTTGGCGAAATCCTTGCGCTTGAGCGCCTGCTGGACCTGATACTTGCCCCCGTTAATACTGTTTTCGAGCATCACCCTGCTGTAGTTGTTCGAAGGTTTGAGCTCGAGAGCTCGTTTCGAGTATGCGATCGAACTTGTCTCGATCGGGAGCGCGTAGTGGCCCGTCTTGTAGGCATCTCGGGCCAAGTTTTCCAGCTGTTCGATCCTGGCTGCTCGGGGATTTGGTGGCACAGTCGTTCTGGAGCGAAGAAGGCTCCACGCTCCGAATCCGACCACCACGACTAAGGCAATGCCTGCGCCCCAAGCAATCGAGGGGTGGGATTTTATCGAAGGTGGGAGTTTCTCAAACAACAGGCGGAAACGATCAACTACTCTGGCGAGGGCCTTCCTAAAAGCAGAAGCTTGGCCG
>QHZM01000240.1 GCA_003224665.1 Acidobacteriota bacterium | reverse complement strand
GTTCAGAGCTTCAGGCCAGGCTGTATCAAGACCCCGCGCTCAAGACGCGTGACATCCGCGTCGTGTCGGAAAAGGGCGTGATCGTCCTCACCGGCACGGTCAATACGGAGCTCGAAAAAACGGCGGTCGAACAGTTCGCCAACCAGGTGAAGGGCGTGAAGCAAGTGATCAACCAGCTCGCGGTCTCGGGGTCGGCCGCCGCGCCGTCTCCGGCCCCTGAGGCTCTTGAACCTCCGCCTAGTCCCGCTCCAAGACGGGCGGCGCGCCGCGCGTCGTCCAGGAGCAGCGCGGCTTCGACTTCGACGGCACCTTCGGCCGCCCCCTCAGTGCCTGCTGCGGCCCCGGAGGAAACGAGGCCCGCCGAACGTGCCGTTGCGTCACTTCCTCCAGCTCCGGAGCCGCGGCGGATCACAATACCCGCCGGCACTGTGATCACCGTGCGGACGATTGACCCGATCGACACCTCACGCAACCGGCCCGGCGAGCAATTCACTGCCACGCTCGAATCACCGGTCGTGGTGGGCAACAGCGTTGTGATCCAGCGCGGCGGGGACGCCCGCGTCCGCCTGGTCCAGTCGGCAAGTGCCGGGCGATTGACGGGCACTTCCGAACTGCAACTCGAGTTGATCGGACTGACCGTGAATGGGAACACCTACAACGTCGAGAGCAGCTACTACGAGGTGCGCGCCGCTTCGCGCAGTAAGCGAACGGCTGAGACCGTGGGCGGAGGAGCGGGCCTCGGCGCGCTCATCGGCGCAATCGCCGGAAAAGGCAAGGGAGCAGCCATCGGCGCGGCCGTCGGCGCCGGTGCCGGGACGGCGACCCAGGCGGCCACCCGCGGCCAGCAGGCGAAAGTGCCGTCCGAGACTAAAATTGATTTCACTCTCAAGGCGCCGATCACCGTAACTTTCTGAACGTTAATCCTTCAGGCTCATCGGCCGCCGCCCCTTCCGTGCATCGGCACGAGAAGGGCGGCGGCCGCCCTCTTCTTCAGGCAGAGGCCCGGGGACACTCGTCGTTCTCGAATCTCCCGCGGCAGGGACCCGGCCCTGAGTTCCTTCAACCCTGCCCCCAGCGACGCCCCGCCTTCCCTGCCCCCAAAAAACGAAGGCAAAAATCCTAGGGGAACTTAAGGGTTCTTTTTCCAGGAAGTTCTTGCGCGGAGCTATGAGTCTAGGCTATTTTCGCGCCGTCCCTGTCTTTGAAAAAAGCGGCGGGGTCCGACGGTGCGGCGCCTGAGCGGCAAGGCGAGCGAGGCTGCCGGAAGGCTTCAGCAGCTCGACTCATAGGAGGGCTGCCGTCGCGCGATCCCGGGAAAAGGAGACCCCTGATGATGAGTGAACAAGCCCCTTCGACCGACCGGCTGGTCCAGCAGGCCTTCGGGCTGCTCCTGGAAATCCGCAGCCACTCGAACGCCCGGCACCTGGTGACGCTGGGCGTGGGATTCTTGAAGGTGCTCGCCCTGAGGAGAGCCACCCAGGACCCGCCCCTCGTGGTCTCCGTCAGGGCCGTCCAGATCCGATAATTTCGGGCTGCGGGGCGGGGAGATTAACTGGCGGTCGAAGGCGAAGGGCTGCGCGGAGCGTCGTCCTTATCGGGCTGCCCGGCTCTGAGCCTCGCCATCTGGCGCTGGAGGTCGGTGGCCAGGTCTTCAAGGATGCGCAACTGCTCGCCGCGACGGTCCAAGGCCGATCGGAGTTTCGAGACCTGGCGCTCCAGGCGGAGTTTTTCGCGGCGCAATAAGGCGAAATTCTCGCTGGGGTACAACGGCAGGGCGCGGCCCGGCCGCCCCGTCCGTTTCCCTTTCCCGGCCGGGAACTGCCGGCCGCTCGGCAAGGGGGCCACCTGGGCCTGCGTCTGCCGGATCAGCGCGTCGAGTTCCCTTCGCTCGGGGCCGGGCGCGCAGAGCTGGCGCAACACCAGCAAGCGCGCCAGGTCGGGATTGTTTCGCCCTCGCTCCCAGTGCTGCACGGCGCCTTTGGTGGCGTTGAGCAGACGCGAGAGGGCCTCCTGACTCAGTTCCAGCCGCTGACGGACGCGGCGGATGACCTTTGCGGGATCCAGACTAGCCATGGCGCTCAGCCTTTCCTTCCCCTTGCGACTTGACAAGGGCTACTTATGTAGCCTACAATTCTAACGTCCTCAAACCCCTCCTCCGGGCGCGAGCGGCTTCTCGCGTCTCGGGCAGGAGGCTTTGATTATCCCATGAACCTTGGCGCGGCCCGGTACGCCAGACCCGAAACCAGCACTACCGGAACCCAGCTTCCTCGAATCGCCCTTACCTCAGTTTCAACGCCCGGGGAAAACCACTCTTTCAGGGGTCTTCTAACTCTGGACAGTTTTCTTTGTTTGGCCCAACGAGTCCTTATCCACCCTGGAGGCGCTTGGGGGAGCACCTGGGTCCGCTTACCCGGACTTCTTGCCCGGGCGCGCGAGCATCGGTCCGGCTCGCCACCTTCGGGGCACAGCTCTTGCTCGACTTCTAGCCATTTACTCTCCGCAAGGCTCCGAGGTCTGGGTCCATCTTACTCGGACAGTCCCTCGAGTTCAAGGCGTACTCTCAACTCCCGGCCGGTGCCAGCGCCGGAGAAAGACGGCCCAGCGGATGGCGACGGGGCGGAGCCGGCCAAACGCCATGACCCCAAGACCTTTCAAGACGGCTGCCCTCTCTCCTTCTTTCATCGGCGCTTGCTGGGCTCTGCGTTAGAAACTTATGCGGGCCGAGCACGGCTTTGTTACCGCATTATCGTCATTCCGTCAAGCCGGGAGGATTCAGCCTGGCCCCAATTTTGCCCGCATTGGGTACCCTCCCGGGCTGATCGCGCCCGCACTTTAAAAGCCAAGCGCACGGCCGGATTATGAAGCCTTACAGGACTCTGGAGAATAGTGCTCGATGCCCCTCCCGCCACGCGCCGCCCGACTCTGGCCCGTTCTTTCCTCCTGCCTCGCCACCACTCGACGGGACCCGGCGGCAGGCTCTCTCAGCTCGGAAGTGAAGGAGGCCCCATGGTACTCCGACGAAATGAAGCCCGCCGAGCCGACCGGTCGGGCAGCGCTGGCGGTCCGGCGGCATTCGAGCGTACAGGCGGTACGGCAGCCGGTTTCCCGGTCCCTGCCCCTGCGAGTTTCACTCCTCGCCCCGCGGAGCGATCCGGCCTCCATTTCAGCGATCCCCCGGGCGGCCGCTGCGGGCAAAAGGGCTGCATTTTTCCCGCACGCCCGGGTGGGAGTTTCCTTTGCGCGGTCCACGAGCTCGAGCAGCGCGAGCCGAAATGTTTCCATTCCCGTCAACCTTCGAGCCTTCTCCTGGAGCAGGCAAAGTTCGGCATCGTCAATCCGGAACTCGCCTCCGGTCGAGTGCGCGACCGTCGCCTTCTTACCGAGCTGCTCGAAGCTTACTGGGAGGCTGGGCGGTGAATCTTTGCGCGTCCGCACGAAATCAAGGCCGCTGGGACAGCGCCAACTACGTTCGGAAGGGGTAGGCCCGTGACGACTCGACAGGACAAGGTGAACGTCCTTCCACTCTCGAGGAATCCGATTAATGTCGAGACTGAAACCATGCTCGCGCCCGCCAATGCCTTGCGAATTCTCCGCCGCGCCACAGGTGGAACGATTGGCAGGTCCACGTTTTATACCTGGCTGAGTTCCGGCAAGCTCTATTCGATCCGGCTGGGCTTCCGCATCTTCATCCCCTTGCGCGCTTTGGAAGACCTGATCCGGCAGTGCAAAGCCGGCGAGCGATTTTAGGAAGGGCTTTCAAATGGGAGGGTCGTTCGAAGCGCGGGCTGATAACGGCAAATCTGCGATAGCAGCGCCGAGCTGCGTCTGACGCACCCGCTCCGCCGGGATTCCGCAACCGTCATTTCTGGCTTTGCAAGAAGGCGGTGAGGGCCTTGAGCTGCACGTCGGTCAGATTCTTGAATGGCGGCATGATGGAGCCGGCCGTATAGGCAGGCGGCTCCTTGAAGTGGCCGACCAACCAATCGTCGGTGCGCCCTCGCTTGCTTTCGGTGGTGAGGTCGGGACCAATCTTCCCGCCCTCGCCGTTGAGCTGGTGGCACATGAAGCAGCCCTCCTGGCGATAGAGGGTCTTGCCGTATTTGATAAGGTCGGCCTCCGCCTTCGCGCCGGCTTCAGCGGCCCGCCGTGCCGAGGCGGCTTTCTGCTCGTTCAGGCGCGGCAACTGGTGGATGAGGTGGGCGAGCTTCCACGTATCCGTTTCCGAAATCGAGGAAGCCCAGGAAGGCATTCCGGTCAGGCGGACGCCGTTTTGGATAATCCAAAAGAGCTCCGCGTCAGTCCAATTCTGGACGTGCGGCGAGGTCAAGTCCATGGCGGGCGGGTACATGCCGCGGCCAAGCTCGGTGCGGCCGTGTCCGTCGGCGCCGTGGCAGAGGGCGCAGGACTGCATGTAAACCTGCTGGCCCTGGGCAATCACTTGGTCGCTCGCGGGGAGTGGGTTCTCGAGGTTTGTTGCTTCAATCGGAATCACCACGTCCTTGGCCATATTGGCCAGCGTGGTCTCGAGCTTGGAAGGTTGTTTTTTTGCCGTGCAGCCGGCGATTAAAACAGCCAACATCCCGGTGGTGACTGTGAGCGCAAGGCCTTTCGTCTCCTGGTTCATGGAATAGACCTCCGTGGCCCATTTATGAAAACGCCGGCGCGGGCAGCATCGTTATCATATTTGAAACAGGCCGCGCGAGGATTTCCAATTGAAGAACTGACCGCGACTCTGAACAGTGACCTTTCGGGCCGGGTACAAATAGCACGCCGTATGCTCGTCCGGTCCCGCGCGGCTCGGTAGATTTCCGCCTCGGGGAAAAAGGCTTTCAGGTCATCGAGGAAGGAAACAAACCAGGTGAGCGACGTTCCGCCCTCGACCCGCGCGGTCTTTGACCGGGGACTAAAAACGACGGTCAACGATTGCCCGCCCAACTGGTCCACGAGCGGCGAGCCGGCCTTCATGAGTTCAGCAAAAGGATAAATCTTGCTCTTCTCTCCCGTAGTGACGAACAGCGCGGGGACGCGAGGGAACGGGTAATCCGCATAGGGGTCAACGTGGTAGTCCCTCGGGTACCCCGATGCGAAAGAGAGGACTTTGGTATCCGGGTGTGCCTTCTTCCATTCTCCCCACGTTGTCTCCTCCGCCGGCAGCACGGAGAGGCGGGTGCCGGCCAGCGGCCCGGTCACAGCCTGGGAGAGCAGTTGAGACCACAGGCTGTCCGTCTGGCGGTCATACAAGAGCAAATTGCGCTTGTAGAGGAGGCCCGAAACTCCGAACGAGTAGCGCCGGCCTTGGATGATGGGGTCGTAAACTACGCCCGAACCGCAGAGCGGTCACCAGCTAACGAGGACCGGCCGCCCCCCGACTGAATCATTGACGACCTCGTGCCAGTTCAGGATCCGCACCGGGTACGCCTTGGCCTCGCCATTCAGGGCGACGCCGAGCACGCGGTCGGAAGCTTTCAGCAGGCGACCAACTTCCCGGGGGCTCGAAAACCTGGGGTCATCGAGCGCGGGAATGGCGTCGCGCGCGACGCTGCTCTCAATCGCTTCGATTGGAATTATATGACGGGTGACGTCGAACGGTTTCTGGCCGGGCCCGCCCGGCAAAAGTTTCTTCGCGGACTCAGTGACGATGTACTGGTCCGCGAAAGGAACGGCCGCCCGAAGCATCGCCGAAGGCGACCCGACGAAAAGCGATAGAATCCACACGGCAGGCATCATTGCTCTCGGCCCTAATTGTTTTGGATGTCTATCGGCGCCAGGGGATACGTTCTTTCTCAGGGCTTCCTCCGGCGTTGAGTATCTCCGGTCGCCACGAGTCCTCTCAGTCGTCAGTCCTTACCCGATAATCAGCCCTCATAACTCACACTCAACTGTTTCCCAAATTCTCGTACCACTTCACGTTGCCGGTTGAGGCGCCTATGGCCACCACGTCCAGGCGGCCGTCGCCATCGAGGTCCGCAACCGCCACGCCTGAAGCCGCCATGTCCGTATCAAGCGTCTGGCGTTCCCACCTGAGCCCTGAAGCGTCCGTGGCGTAATAGACGTGGAGGCTTGTCCCGGTGCCGCGGAATCCCGCCACGATTTCGTCATTTCCGTCGCCGTCAAGGTCGGCGCAGGCCAGAGCGTGGCCATCTCGAAAGCTCTCGTCGATAACATTCCTTTGCCAAAGCTGGCCGCGCCTCTCCTCGAAGTAAACGACCACCTGCTCTCCATGCCAGGGCTCGAGCGTGGCGAGGAACCGGCGCCCGGCGACTTTACCCACGCCGATCTCGCTCGAACCCTTGCGCACCGCGGCGCCCGAGGAAATCCCAGGCTTCGGACTCTGGTCTCCCGCGGCGAGACGAGTTTTCTTCCAACGAAGCTCCAGCCCGCGCCCCGTAGAGTCGAACAAATGGACGCCCTCGAAACTCGCTGTCAAAATTTCGTCCCGCCCGTCGCCGTCCCAGTCGAGGATGTTTATTCCGTGGACAACCGTCAGCGAGCGATCAATCAGGTGCGGAGTCCAACCTTCCACTTCTTCTTTCGCCCCGGAAGCGCGCGGGCGGACGATCCCCTCCGGGGGTTCAAACCAAGTCAGCGGTGCGACGACGCTGAAGTCTGGTGGCCTAGCCCCAAAGCCAACGATGGGAGCGTCCACAAGCTCCGGGTTGCCGTCACCGTTAAGGTCGGCCCAGCGCAGGCGGTGAGAGGTCGGGATGGCCGCCACCGGCCGGAGCGACCACTCCGAGTCGAAGGTCTCTCGAGGCTCGGCCCACCAGAGGGAGCCGCCGTGCTCGCTGTCTTCGAGCGCGAAATCCGCAGCCAGAGCAATTCCGTTCCGCAGGCTGCCTTTTCGAAAGAGCGGTGCCAGGCTGATGTTGCGGCTTGTCTTCGTTGTGATGGCGCGCCGCCTCCAGGAAGGGTTCTCATACCACTCGACGATATTCTTTTCAGAACTGAGCGCCAGGACTTCCGGCTTTCCGTCACCATTCACGTCGGCGACGGCTAGCTGATAGCCGCGCGGAATTTCCGCCACGTGGTGAGCGCGCCACCCGAGAGTTCTCCGCCCCTTCACCTCTGGCTGCGGCGCTCTTGCGATCCCGGCCCCAAGAATCGTCCGCACCGCGCCCGGCGCCAAACTGGCTCCAAGCGCCGACCCCAGGAACTCGCGGCGAGTCAGAGTCATTTTGCGGTGCCGGGCAGAAGAGTAATCATTCGGGCTGATCTCTGACGCGTCAAGGAGCTTGATCACGTTTTTTCCGTTCATTGGAAATCGCCTGCCCTACCGGGCAGGCCCCTCGACTTGGTCGAGGATCGAGGTGGGACCGGGTCGAAGGGGATACTGCGAGCGGCCCGGCAAGGAGTAGGAAAGGCATCCACAATCAGCTCGACGTGTTTTAATCCACCTTCCCGTAGAGGACGGCTTGGGGCTGGTGTTCCTTCTCGTAGGCGGTGATCTTGTCCTGCCGGCGAAGCGACAAGCCGATGTCATCGAGGCCCTTGAGGAGGCACTCGCGGCGGAACGGGTCGAGTTTGAAAGCGAGTTTCAGCCCGGTCTCGTCCGCGATGGTCTGGTTTTCGAGGTCCACGGTCAGACGATACCCTTCGGTCTTCTCGGCGCGACGGAACAGTTCTTCCACTTCCGGATCGGGCAGGGTGACCGGCAGCACGCCGTTCTTGAAGCAGTTGTTGTAGAAGATGTCCGCGTAGCTCGGCGCGATGATGGCGCGGAAGCCGTAATCGAGCACCGCCCAGGCCGCGTGTTCGCGGCTCGAACCGCAGCCGAAGTTCGCTCGCGTGAGCAGGACGGACGCGCCGCGGTAGCGCGGCTGGTTCAGGACGAAAGCGGGGTTCGGCGCGTCGCCCTCGAAATACCGCCAGTCGTAAAAGAGGAAGCGCCCGTAGCCCTCGCGCGTCAGCAGCTTGCAGAACTGTTTGGGGACCATCTGGTCGGTGTCCACGTTGACGCGATCACGTCTACCCCCTTATTGTAAACATACACCCAAGCATTTTCCCTTGCACCGTCTTCAAATGTGACGGGCGCAATGATTCGCACGAAAAGGCTTTTGCGGGGCTGCCGCGGGAAAAATTCCTCAAATCGATCCAAAATCTTCGTCGCAAGCTCGGCGTCTTTTACCTGGTACAACTCCCCTTTAACATTTTCGCCGGAGTCACCAGCAGTACATATCGCTCCTGGGTACTCGCCCAGATCAAATAATCTGCCGTTTATTCTCCCCCTTCCCACCAAGCGTGCGCCCGCCTTAGTTTGCCAATCCTCCTGGAAACCTTTCATAGGCGTTCCGTAAACGAAGACAAAGTGTGTAGTCGCCGCGTGGCCGGCCATACTTTTAACCTACTAGACTTGCTAAAGCAATGCCCGCAATTTCTCGAAACCCTTGGAGGAATCGTTAATGTAATTTAACCCGGATTTCCGATTTGATACTCGGTGATAAGGGTGTAGAAGATATGCGTCGCCTGTGTTGATGCGTGAACACGCACAGACAATCCTCGCGGAGGTGGACACCAAGTGGGTGAGAGCCAAAATCAGCCCTTTCAACTCTCGTTCAATAGGTTTTTGCGTGTCGCTTTTCAGGGATCGCGGGTGACCTCCGACGGGGCCCTGATTCTGGTTCGGGAGTTGGATGAACGCCTGGGCTTGGGTGAACTCGTCGAACAACACTTGACCGACTCTCGGTCAAACAATGCGCGGTTGGCCTTCGCGGACCTGTTGCGGCAGTCGCTCTACAGTCGCCTGGCAGGGTACGAGGATTTGAATGATGCCGAGCAGCTGTCTCATGATCCAACCTTCCGGCTAATTGGTTCGGAAAAAATCTGGGACCGAGGCGCGGCGCTGACATCGCGGTTGCAGACCTTCGAGACAGAAATTCTGGCCGAGGAAAGGAACTTCGGGGGGCTGGCACGGCTCAACCGGGAACTGATCGGAAGAGCAGAAACGTTGGGTTCGCCGTACCGCACAGTGCTGGACATGGACTCGACCGAGATTCCGGTGTACGGGGAGCAGGGGCAGAGTGTCTACAACGGGCATTTTGAAGCCACTTGCTTTAACCCGCTGTTGCTGTTCAACCGAGAAGGCGACTGTCTGGGTGCGAAGCTCCGGCCCGGCAACGTTCACGGTGCCGAGGGTTGGGAAGAATTATTGTTGCCGGAGATCGAACTACAGCAGCGAATGGGAAAGGAAGTTGCCTTTCGGGCCGACGCGGCTTTTGCGAAGCCGGAGATTTACGAAGCGTTGGAGGAGCGGGGTGTGAAGTATGCCATCCGGATACCGGCCAACGAAAACCTGCGGCGGGACGTGGAGGAGTTGCTGAAACAGCCGGCGGGAAGGCCCAGTCTCAAACCCTTGGTGGAGTATAAGAGCTTTCTTTACCAGGCCGCCAGTTGGAAAACGACGCGCAGAGTGGTGGTGAAGGTAGAACATCATCCGGGAGAGTTGTTCCCGCGAGTGGGGTTCATTGTCGCGAATCTGACCCAACCAAGCCGGGCGGTGGTGCGGTTTTACAATAAGCGGGGGACAGCGGAGCAGTGGGTCAAGGAAGGCAAGCAGGCAGTGAAGATGACGCGGCTCAGTTGTCGCAAGTTCCGGTCCAACGAGGTTCGGCTGGGGCTAAGCATCATTGCCTACAACTTGGGCAACCTCTGGCGGGGGATGGCATTACCGCAAAGAATCGGGAACTGGTCCCTGACGAGCTTGCAGCAGCGATTGGTCAAGACCGGCGGACGCCTGATTAAGCATGCCCGCTATTATTGGTTATTGTTGGCGGAGAGTCATCTGACCCGGCGGCTATTTGCCAGTATGCTGGGGCGGATCGATGGACTGCCGCTTCCGTCGGTATAGCCGAGGCTGCGGCACCCCAGAAACGGATTCCGATATTCCTCAGGAATGGAGAGTTATCTGAAATAGCTGGTTCTGGAAGCCGAGGCGATAGGCTTTCAGGACCCGGAAAAGGGCGGCTGGGAGGCCGTGGGACCATCTGGGAGAAAATATTGTGCTCGGAGGGCTCGACTGGAGGCAAACGGGTGTATATTCGGGATCGCCGGAGGGTCAAAAAACTAATTCCGGGTAGAATACACCCAGCTACTGACAATTGCACAATATTGCTGACATTCGGCCTCTCCCAAATGCCCGTCAAAAGGGGCCGCAAAGATGTCTCGGTCGTCAGCTATATTATGTGTTCCTCAGTAGATGGCGTTTTTGAGGCAGAGATGAACGGCAATCCTCCCATAGCTGGGGAGTGGATGCGCCGCACCCAGCGGATACTCCTCCGGGTCCCGATCGAGGTCAAGGGAAACGGGGCCGATGGTAAGCCATTTACCGAGAGGACGTTCACGCTGGCAATTAACCAGCACGGTGCTCAGATCAACCTTAAGAACACAGTTCGGTCGGACGACC
>QHZM01000501.1 GCA_003224665.1 Acidobacteriota bacterium | reverse complement strand
AGTTGAAGGGGATTCTGCAGCTGGCGCGCAGTCTGCCGACTACCCGCTTTCCGGCCAGTCAATCGTGTGTTTTGCGGGAGAGGACTGGTGGTACCACCATCCCCATTCGAAGAACCACATTCTTAAGCGGCTGGCCAAACATAATCGCGTACTGTTCGTGAACTCGATCACGATGGGCTTGCCTTCGATCAGCAGTCCGGATTTCTTCATGAAGATCCGGCGGAAAGTTCGCAGCTATCTACGCTGGTTGCGCAAAGTGCCGGAAGGGCTGTGGGTGATGACGCCGATCAACGTGCCGCTGTACGGCTCACCTATGGTACGCGTGTTGAATCGCCTGCTGCTCCTACTGCAGCTCCGATTGGTGATGCTGATTCTTAATCTGCGGGATCCAATCATATGGGTCGCCATTCCTACGGCCGCCGACATTGTGAGCTCGCTCGGCGGCAAGCTGTTGGTGTACCAGGTTTCGGACAAATACGATTTCAACGAAGACAGCGCGCTGTCGCGTGCCGTAATTCGCGACATGGATGCTCGCCTGAAGCAGCGCGCCGCGGTGGTAATGTATTCTGGGCGGAAGCTGTATGAGGAAGCCGAAACCCGCCACCGGTATTTCCTCGAACAGGCAGTGGACTACGAGCGGTTCGCCAACTTGCCTCCCGAGACGCCTCCGGATATCGCTGCAATTCCTCGGCCAGTGCTCGGATACATAGGCGCCGTCGACTGGTACACGATGGATGTACCCTTAATCGAGCACGTGGCCAGGGTGCGGCCGGATTGGCAAGCACAACGTATTCACGAGCTACGGCAGCGCGATTAAGGTCCGGGAATACCTCGCAACCGGCAAGCCCGTGGTGATTTCGCCGCTATACGAGTACCTGCAGATGCCGGGCGTGAGAATCTACCGATCGATCGACGAATTCATCGCGCTGGTTTCCGAGGCACTGGCCTGCGATTCGCCTCGCGAGCGCCAATCGCGACAGGACGCTGTTCGGGACTGCACGTGGGACGTCCGTGCCAGAGAAGTGGCTAGCCTCTTTCGTCAACTGCTCGATGGTCAAAACGTTGGCAAGGCCGTATTACAGTGCATTGGGGCAGAGACAGATTCGAAGCGCGCTTGAGTGAGTCGCAGAGCGGTCCCGTGACCTTGAGAGCAAGACTAACTCTTCAGAAGTTCTCCCTACTGTCCGCAGTGGCCGGTGAGAAATGCTTCCCGTCGCTCGAATTGTCACAACATTGATTTTCCATCGGAGAATCATCGCGGCATTGTGGGAGCACGAGGAACCTCGAGGAGTGTCCAGGATCTACCATGCTGTTGAGGAGGTGTGCTGATGTGCGGAATCGTTGGAGTGCTTTCCTTTACTAACAGTGCTTTCCGGGTCTCTGACCCCTATTTGACACGCATGCGGGATGTGATGTCACACCGCGGACCAGATGGCGCCGGGATCTTTGTCTCTGGCGAAGGGCGGCTTGGCTTGGGCTTTCGTCGGCTAGCAATCATTGACCTGTCGGAAAGAGCCATGCAGCCAATGAGCAACGAGGACGGCACACTATGGGTGGTCTTCAACGGCGAGATTTACAACCACGCCGAGATTCGCGCGGAACTGGAGAGCCGAGGCGGACACCGCTGGAAGACAGACCATTCTGACACCGAAGTGATCCTGCACGCATTCGAGGAATGGGGTATCGATTGCGTTCACAAGTTTCGCGGCATGTTTGCCATTGCGCTGTGGGACGCGAAACGGCGTCAGCTATGGTTGATTCGTGACCGTATCGGAGTCAAGCCGCTCTACTACAGCATCCACCATGGACGTATCACTTTCGCTTCAGAAATCAAGGCGTTGCTGGAGGACGATGAGCAGGAGCGTGCTGTCAATGAGGAGGCGCTTTATTACTATTTGTCGTTCAACGCGACACCAGCGCCGCACACCCTCTTTTCAGGCATCCAGAAGCTTGCTCCAGGCACATGGTTAAGAATCAACGAGGAAGGTCACGTCCAAGAAAGCCGATACTGGGACGTTTTGGATCACACGCAGCCACTGACGAATGTTTCTGAGGCGGAGATTGCCGAACGCATCCTATCCGAGCTGCGCACTTCCGTTAAGCTGCGCAAGATCAGTGACGTGCCAGTGGGCGTTTTTCTCTCCGGCGGCATCGACTCCAGTACCAACGCAGCGCTGTTTTCCGAAGGCGAGGGCCAGCCGGTCAAGACCTTCTCGATTGGCTATGACCGAGAATACGAGAGCTATCCGAGCGAGCTTCGCTATGCCCGCAGGATCGCGCATGAGGTGGGCGCGGAACATCGTGAACTGCTGCTGCGGGAAAGCGACCTACTCGACTCTCTGCATAGAATCATTCGGCATCAGGATGAACCGCTGGCAGACCCGGTTTGCATGCCGGTCTACTATGTTTCAAAACTGGCTCGCGACTCCGGCGTGATTGTTTGCCAGGTGGGAGAAGGCTCAGACGAACTGTTCTGCGGCTACCCATATTGGAAGCACTCCCTGCGGCTGCAGCGCTATAGTAGCTTGCTTCCAATTCCAAACGCCCTGAGAAAATTGGGGCTTGCTGGCCTCAATTTGGTGGAGGGGGGGCGAACGGCCTCTTATCGACGTCAGTTTTCGTGTGAAGTTCTGCGGAGAGCTTTGTCAAACCGGCCAGTATTCTGGGGTGGGGCGGAGGTGTTCAGCGATTCGCAGAAGCGGCAGTTCCTCTCGCCACGATTGCTCAAGAAATTCACCCAACTGAGCTCTTGGGAGGCCCTCCGGCCGATTCGCCAACGCTTCGAGGAGAAGGCTTGGGAGCCATCGCCCCTCAATTGGATGACTTACCTCGATTTGAGTCTGAGATTACCGGAACTGCTGCTCATGCGTGTCGACAAGATGAGCATGGCGGTGAGTTTGGAAGCGCGGGTCCCATTTCTCGACCACAAGTTCGTA
>QHZM01000516.1 GCA_003224665.1 Acidobacteriota bacterium | reverse complement strand
CTCGATGCGGCCGGTGCCGAGGTTGCTCGCACTTTGACGGACGATCAAGGTCGTTTCCACTTCGAGGGCCTGGCGGGCACGACGTACACGGTCGAAGTCTCACTCACGGGCTTCGAGACCGAATCGGCAAAAGCGGCGCCTGGGCAACAAGTTAAAATTGTGTTGCCCGTAGCTCCCGTGCGCGAAAGTGTGATCGTGACCGCAACACGGACCGAAGCGCCCACCAGCCAGCTTGGCGCGAGCACCAGCGTTATTCCCGAGAGCGAAATCAGGGATAGGCAAGCGGTCTTCGTAAGCGATCTCCTTCAGTCGGTGCCCGGCGCTACGGTCGTGCGAAGCGGCGGGCTGGGGGCTCTGACGTCGGCGTTTATCCGGGGCGGCAACAGCGACTACAACAAGGTCCTCCTCGACGGCATTCCCCTGAACGAACCCGGCGGCTTCTTCAACTTCAGCAATTTCACCGTGGAAAACCTGGAGCGCGTGGAGGTAGTGCGCGGGCCGCAATCGGCGCTGTTCGGTTCGGACGCGATGACCAGCGTAATCCAGCTTTTCACCCGGCGCGGCCAGGCGGAGACGAGGCGGCCGCACTTTTCGCTGAGCGCGGAGGGCGGCAAGTATTCTACCTGGCGGGCTCGGAGCAGCCTGACAGGTCAGGCGCGCGCTCTCGACTACGCGCTCGACTGGTCCCGGGTCAGCACTGACAACCAAGACCCGAACGGTTTTTTTCACGACACTTCCCTTTCGGGCAACTTCGGGCTGTCGTTCGGGGAACGCACGACATTGCGGCTGGTGCTCCGGGGCGAACTGAGTCTTGCGGGCACGCCGGGGCAGACCGCTTTCGGCCCGCCCGATCGAGACGGCATCTTCCGGCGGCGGGACGGCTTTGGCGCTTTCACGCTCCGCAACCGGACAGCCTCGTTCTGGGAACAACGCGTGACTTACACCTTGACCAAGTCCCGACAAGTCTCCCGCGACCTGGGGACCGACCCGCCCTTTACCCCCACGTTCGACGGCCACACGGGCGCGTTTCAATTTTTCGATTTCGCCTCCGACTTTCTCAACGACACGCGCCGCCACCATCTCAGTTACCAGAGCGACTGGCGAGCCGGCACCTTCGGGCGCCCCTTTGGACAGCACGGCTTCACCTTCGCGTTCGACTGGGACCGTGAGATTGGCTTCCTGGGCGACCGATTTTCCTCGGATCTGCCGACGCGCCCGCAGCGGGACAATTTCGGCTGGACTTTCCAACATAACGTGCTCTGGCAAAGGCTATTTCTCACCAGCAGCGCCCGCATCGAAGACAACGGCAGCTTCGGCACCACGGTCGTGCCGCGTAGCTCCCTGGCCTACCTGCTGCGGCAGGGCGGCGGCACCCTCGGAACGACCAAGCTGAAATTCAACTTCGGGCTCGGCGTCAAAGAGCCCAGCTTCGTGGAATCTTTCAGCCCCTCGCCGTTCTTCCTGGGCAACTCCCTCCTTCAGCGGATCGTTTTTCAATATCGGGCGCGCCAAAGCCAAGGGCTCTGAAGTGGTCATTGAGGTGGCGCCTCGGCCCGGGTTCCGCGCTGTCGGGAGCTATACCTTTCTCGATTCGCAGATCACGCGCAGCGGCAGCCCCTTCGACCCGGCTTTGCGCGAAGGTCAATCGCTGCTTCGGCGACCCCGGCATTCAGGCTCGCTGCGTGTCTTCTGGGACTGGCGGCGCTTCAGTGTCACCTCGAGCGCCGTCGTCATCGGCCGCCGAGTGGACAGCGACTTCATAGGTCTCTTGCCGCCGCTGACCTCGAGCCCAAGCTACACGAAGTGGGACTTGGGCTGGAATTACCGCTCCTTTCATGGACTGAGCTATTTCGGGATCGTCGAGAACCTCTTGAACAAAAGCTATATGGAGGCACCCGGCTTTCCGGCACTGAAACTGACATTTCGCGCAGGAGTCCGAATAGACTTCTAAATTCCGACTTCTGACCCAAGGAGAAAACCATGACTTACTTCATCGTCTTTCTCGCGGTTCTGAGCCGGTTTGCTCCGCACGCGCCCAATTTCTCACCGGTGTATGGCGCGCTTCTTTTCGGCGGAGCCCGCCTGAAGGACCGCGACTCGGTTTGGTTTCCCGTCGCGTTGCTGGCCGTGAGCGATCTGATCTTGACCTTAATGGTCTATCGCATGCAACTCGACTGGTCGGAGCTGATCGGCTGCCTCGGGTTTGCCTCCGTGGCGTTGATTGGTCGGTGGCTTCGGAAGCGGATTTCCGTCCAAACGGTGATGGCCGCGTCGCTGGCGGGGCCGACCGCATTTTTCTTCATCAGCAATTTCGGCGTGTGGCTCGGCTGGCGGATGTATCCGCCCACCTGGGCGGGCCTGCTTGCCTGCTACGTCGCTGCGTTGCCCTTCTTCCGCAACTCACTGCTGAGCGGACTGCTCTACAGCGGCTTGCTTTTCGGCGCTTATGAGATTTACCGCAGAAAATTTGCCGCGTCCGCGCTCCGCGATTCAACCGCTCACGCGGGGTGATCGCGCGGGGGAATTGCGCCGGCTGCTTTCGATTTCCGGTGTCGAGTTGAGTGAAGGGCTTACGTCGGCTTGTCCTGCGCCGCCAGGGGACTCAATCCCTATCAGCCGAGACGCTCGACGGCCGCGCGAGGAAGGACGGCGACGACACGGCCTGGATGGAGCAGGTGTGCCAGGATTTCAACTCCCGTGGCCAGCCGCGGTCCCGGGCGGGAGAAGTAACTGCTGGGGTCCACTGCATAGACACGGCCTTCCTTGACGGCGGGCAATTCCTTCCAGCCCGCCGGGAACTGCGTCTGCTTCGAATCCTCAACCGTCTTCTTTAGGTCATACCCGCAGGGCATCAGGACGATAACCTGCGGGCGCGCCGCGAACACTTTCTCCCAGCTCGTGCGAAAGCCCGGCTCGCTCGCACGGCCCATCACGTCCGTGCCGCCGGCACGCGCGACCATCTCGGGCACCCAGTGACCGGCCACAAAAGGAGGGTCCAGCCACTCGAGGCACAGCACGCGCGGGCGGAGCGAAACGGCTGAAACAGCGTTTTCGACCGCGGCGACGCGGCGCTCGAGGTCCGAGACAACCTCATCCGCCTCTCGCGCACGGCCGGTGACCTCTCCGACCTTCCGAATATCATTCCACACGTCCGCCAGCCTGGTGGGATT
>QHZM01000515.1 GCA_003224665.1 Acidobacteriota bacterium | reverse complement strand
ATCATAGGTCAAGCGTCCTGCCTTATCAAATCGGTTTGCATACCCATGGGCCTTGAGCTGTCAAGCCTCGATCGTAGGGTAATCTCCGTTGCGACGCCCGGACACGGTCACCACTTTTAATGTCTGCGGCGTCGGGATCGGCAGGAAATAGAATCTTCCAATAGCAAACCAAGGCACCCGATCCATGGCGAGTATCGATGCATCTTCCGAGTTCTAGAACCCCGAACCGAACCACGACCTCTCCCTTTAAATTGCTCCGGTTGATAAGCTCGGATTTGAAGCTTTGGCCGCTGAAGCCAATCTGCGGGTGTGTGAGCAGACTAAACCTTCTCTTCCCCCACGCCAACACCCCTCACGCACTAATCTTTTTCACCAAGGATGCGCACACAGGGGTATCTGACGTTCAGCAAATCCCTGCCAAAGACAGCCAATAGTTCAGATGAGTCGAGCGCTTCAGGCTCGATTTCCGCCCGCCCCCGCTGGGTTTGGGCTAACCGCCAGAGGGCCTTCAAGCTGGATGGGTCCCGTCTGGCTCCGAGGCGGATTTGAAATTTGGGTCACGGTGCCTCAGGCTGGCTGGACACCTTGCCGGTTGTCTCTATGAAGCTGCCAAGGGTTGACCGGATTTTTGTTGCGGCCTAATATAGCCGAGCGCCGTAGATGTGTCGCTGGACGGGATGCTTCTGGAGCCCACTACTGAGATCTACATAATCGAGTGACGGTCCGAGCCCTCACGCCCAGGCAGGTCAATCGCACTTGTCGCTGTAATATGCAGACCTCAGTAGGACCAAAATCATCCGCCGGGAGTCGGTGAAAGAATGCGACAAAGCGAACGGGTGCTTCTGAGAATTCCGATCGAGGTCAAGGGAAAAGGACCCGATGGGAATGTTTTCAGCGAAAAGGCCTTCACGCTGGTGATTAACCGCCATGGCGCCCAGATCAGGCTGAGGAACGCCCTCCGGCCGAATGACCGCGTCACAATTACGAATCTCCAGAGCACGAGGTCCTGCTTGTTTCGAGTAGTCGCCCGCGTGGAGCAGCCGTTTAGTGACGGGCCAGAATGGGGAGTCGAATGCCTTGAGCCAGATGCCAATTTTTGGGGACTCTCATTTCCCGAGAAGAGGATATCGCCGGGGCAGCAGGACCAACAAGAAGTGATCCATGCCCTGCTGGAATGCTCCGCTTGCCACTTTTCTGAACTAGCAGAAATAACTATAGAACAATACCATGCGCTTACCGCCCCAGGCGCTTGACGATTAAGCTGCCCGTCCGCGTCTCCATCCAGGACGGTCGGGAAGAGGTTATGCGGACAGAGAACCTCTCAGTATTCGGAGTATGCCTGGTCTCTACGTTCGCCATGAAAGAAGGGGAGCGCCTCACGATTACTCTGAGCCAAGGTCCAGGCGGACTAAAGCAGGAAGTGTCGGCCCGAGTCGTCTGGCGAAAATCGATCCAAGGTACGAATCGGGCAATTTATGGACTGGAGTTGGAGAAAAGCGATTAAAAAAATGGGCGCTGCCTTGAGAAGAGCCGCCACGACGCTGCGCACTCGCACCTGACGAGTCTAGGCTAACGTCATCTTAGTGACATCCCCAGAGGGGTCCCGCCTGCTCCGACGGCGATTGATAATTTCAAAACAGTAGGGGAAATTATCTGACTTCACGGCCTTGGCACAGTGGCATTGGGGGGTTGGTTCAGCGCGGTAGTAGAATGGATTTCCCAACTCTCGTTGCGAGTTTTTTCTCCTTTCCCCGCGAGACTCCCCTCAGCCCTGTGGTGCAATCGTCACGGGAGCGACAGCACCTTCACATCGAACGGAGGGATTTCAACCGCCGCGGGCTCTTCTTTTCCTGCCAGCAGGTTCCGGTACGGCCGGCCCAGGGGGACGGTTTGGGGCCTTTCCGTGTAATTGAGGAGAAAGAGAATTTTTTGGCCCGCCTTTTCCCTTGTCGCAAGCTCGACGCCCTCCGGCAGTGTCTGGCCCAATGGAATTTCGGCCTGTCTGGCAAGGTTCCCGACCAGCCTGGTGTAAAAGAGCGCCGAAGGAGACTCGGTCCCGATGTAGATGACGGTGCCCTTGCCAAAATGGTTCTCGGTTAAGGCTGCCTTTCCCGCGTAGTATCCCTTTCCGTAATTTGCCAATGGCTTTGCCGTGGTGGGGTCGAGGACATCGAACCAGACGCGCGCAGGGTAGCGAAGGGCGCCGTCGAGCTCGACAATTTCCTGCTCCTGATTCGTTTGTGGGTCGAAGTCGTGGATCACAGCGCCCGCGAGTTCCTGGAGCGGCCCGGGGAGCGGCTGGTCGGTGACCACGTTGTGTTCGTCCTTGACGCCCGACCGGTAAGTCAGGACGAGCCTTCCCCCGTCCTTTACAAAAGCGGTCAGCTTTTCCACCAGAGGCTTGTCCACGACGAAGAGCGACGGGGCAACGATGATTTTGTACGGCGCGAAGTCGTTTTGGGGGAAGAGAACGTCCACACTGATTGCCTCACGTCGAAAGGCATCGTAGTAGAGGTGTAATTGCCGGTTGTAATCAAACTCCTTGACGAGCGGCTGGATATGGAACGCCCACCGCGTCGCCGGAGAAACCAGGAGCGCGACGGGCGAGACGACTTTGGAGCCTCGCAAGAACTCGCCGAGCTTTGCCACTTCTTTGCCCATCTGGGAAACCACTTGATAGCGAGCGTTGGGGTAGCTGTCCTGGTCGAGGATGCCCTGCCAGTACTGTTCCGTCCCGTAGCGAGACGTCCTCCAGCGGAAATAACAGACCCCGTCGGCGCCGTGCGCGATGGCCTGGTAGGCCCACACGCGGAAGAGGCCGGGAGCCGCCTGATGTCCCCAGAAGGTGGTCCAGCCCGGCAGGCCCGCTTGCTCTTCCATGATCATCATGTTCTGGTTGTTCTTCGATCCGCGCATCAAGTCGTGCGCGAGGGCGGGCCCAAAATAGCTCGCGTAGCTTTCCCCAAACATCGGGTAATTGTCCCACGCGACGAAATCGATCGAAGTGTTGAGTTCCGAATAGTCAATCTGGTCACGCATGCCCATTTCGTTGTGCGTGATCGCCTTCGAAGGGGCGACCTTCCTCAGGATTTCCGCCTGGAATTTCAAGTAGTCGTGCGTGGCGAAGCTGTGGAATCGGTTGTAGTCGAGCGCCAGGCTGGGGTTGTGGACCTCGCCGAGGGTATTCCAGGGCAGCGGGATTTGTGTCCAGTCCAGGAACGTGTGTCCCCAGAAAATCGTTCCCCAGGCTTTGTTCAACGAGTCCAGAGTCCGGTACTTCGCTTGGCACCACTTCTGGAATGCGGCTTGGCAGTCACTGTCGTAGCAGTAGGGGTCGCCCAGCTCGTTGTCAATTTGCCAGCCCAGGACTCCCGCATGGTCTCGTACAGCCACGCGGGCGGGGAGGCGGTGGGGGTTCCCAGGACCGCCCGGATTCCGTGCGAGTTCAAGACCTTCAGGGCCCTATCCAGCCACCCGAAATCGAACCGGCCTGCTTCCGGCTCCATTTTGGCCCAGGCGAACTCCGCCAGCCGCACGAAGTTGATCCCGGCGGCCTGCATCATCGTGGCGTCTTTTTCCCACTGGCTTTCATCCCAGGCCTCAGGGTAATAGTCCACACCGTAGATGAACTTCCCGCCACTCCACTCGATCAGGTCGAAGGGCTTGGGTGTGGTCCCTTGCTGGGTCCGGGCTCGCGGAGCGGCTACTAGCAAAACGGCGCCGAGGACCATCAAGGCCAAATGTGCTCGGAATCGCATGGTGAGTCTCCTGTCCCGGAAAAGATTCTTCGCGTCGCTCGGACGGCGACAGCTTGCGGATGATAAGTCGGAACCGCCACGCCGCGCCACTGCCGCCGCAGGCTCCAGCCTGGCCAAGGACGCGGGAACGAATCAATTGACCCTGAAACGGATTTCTTGCTACAGTTTGGTCTTACTAGAAGCCGTACCATCCCAACCCTGGGGCCCGCCTGCGCGGGCAAACCTAAACCTGTCTATGTGAAGTCTGAAGTACAACACTTATTTGGCGAGGAGCACCCGAGCACCATGGGAAGTAATTCGAAAGAAACCCTTGGTCACGGGAAACACCGAGCCGCTCTCGCTCTTATCCGTCTCGGGGATTCTGCCCCGGGGCGGGACCATCCTCGGCACTTCGCGGACCAACCCGTTGAAGAGCGAGGAAAACAAGAAAAAGCTACTGTCGAACCTGAAGAAACAGAAAATCGATTACTTGATCGCCGTGGGCGGAGAAGACACGCTGGGTGTGGCTCGGTACCTGGTGTCCGAAGGCGTCAAAGTCGTGGGCATTCCCAAGACGATTGATAACGACGTGGACGGCACGGACCAGACTTTTGGGTTTGACACCGCGGTCTCGATTGTTACAGAGGCGATCGATCGGCTCCATACAACGGCCGAGTCCCACCAGCGCGTCATGGTGGTGGAAGTGATGGGACGCCACACGGGATGGATCGCAACGGTAGGGGGACTGGCGGGTGGGGCGGACTGCATTTTGATCCCCGAGCGTCCCATGACCATCCAGGAGATTTGCGAGATTCTGAAGAAGCGCCACGCCCGGGGCCGGCTCTTCTCCATCGTGGTGGTCGCCGAAGGCTTCAACCTCGCTGGCGCGGACCAGCTCGTGACTAAGGACCAGAAGCTCGATCAGTTCGGGCACGTCCACCTGGGAGGCATAGGGGAAGTCGTCGCCAGTGAAATCGAGCGCCATACCGGGCTTGAGACCCGGGTCACCGTTCTCGGCCACGTCCAGAGGGGCGGGTCACCGACGGCCTTTGACCGGGTGCTCGGCACGCGGTACGGCGTCGAAGCCGTCGACTTGATCCACAATGGGAAATTCGGCGCGATGGTATGCCTCCGGGGCAGCCGGATAACGCATACCTCCATGGGCAAGGCGATGCGCAAGCTGAAGTTTGTGGATTCCGAACTTATCCGCACTGCCGAGATTTTTTACGGCTAGGAGCAAGGGGCTTGAGACGCGGCCTCGAGGCTAGTGGGCCGAAGGGATCGAGGCCGCGCGCACTCCACGTCCAATCAGTCCTTTGAGGTCGGCGGCGATACCCCCGATCGACAGGGGCGACAGGCAGATCAACAAAGTCCGCAGGGCCAGCAGGGATTCTTTCGCGATCAAATCGAAATCGTGGAAGTAGAAGTCGAGCTGCCGCCAGAGCTCTTCCGGCCTGTCCTCCGTCCGCTCCCCGTAACGATATCCCCGGCGAAATTCGGCGGTCAGAGTCTCTGCGGCCCGGCGCAGCACGCGAAGGTGGAGCTGAAAACGCAGGCGGGAACTGAACACGAGCTGATCAAGCAGCTCGTGCATCCGAACGTAGTCAATCATGAGGGAGGACTTGAACCGGTGTGATGAAATCCCCCGGAACGGGACGATCGCCCTCGCTTCGGGCAGGCGGCTGTTCAGGATATTAA
>QHZM01000239.1 GCA_003224665.1 Acidobacteriota bacterium | reverse complement strand
CGGATCGGCGGGTGGTTGTACGGGTGCTAACCGCCATCGACGATGCTCCTCGGAGCGCGGACGCATTGCTAACTCGGGTCCGCAGGGACAGGTTATAGGGATTCCGCCGTAAGTTTTCGTAGGGTAAGAGACCTACAAAGACGTAGGGGGAAAAACTTACAGAGCCAGCTTACAAAGCATGCTCTTGCATCTCGGCAAGCCCTAAGCTCCGCCTGAGGTTCTGCTCCATCCCTACTCTGAGGGCGACTGGCTGGTCCGGCGTGCCGAGAGGAATTTCGCTAGTCAACGGCGACGCGCATGCGGGGGGCGCCAGCGTCGCTCGGTGTGCTGATTGGATAGGAGAACTGGTCACAACAATTGGTCTCCACCAGCGACCTCACCAAGTAAGGACTCCAGGTGCTGCAACCGACCACTCCGCCTTTCAAAGTGCACCTTTCCTTTCACACAAGTCGTTCACATCATGCCCGAGAAACAAAAGGAGATCCGAAATCCTTACGCGCCTTTGCCGAGGCGTTTCGACTGATCCTGACCGTAGTAGCCGTAATAATATTGGAAATCTGACGAGCTCAGACCTGCGCCATTCAGCACGAAGCCCAAAAGGCGCGCGTTGACCTTGAGGAGTAAATCCTGAGCGCACAAGAATTCGTCTCTTGCGATCTGACCAGAGCGCATGACCAGGATCACTGAATCCGCCTCGACCGACATGTGAACCGCGTCGGTCATCGGCAGTACGGGTGGCGTGTCGATAATGATGTGGTCGAATTGTTCCCGCCAGCGCTCCACTAAGTCCTTGAAGCCGGACACGAGCAATTCGGTATCGTCCGGCAGGGTAATTGGCCCCGCCGGCAGGATGAACAGATTGGGTATTTTGGCGCAGTCGCTTACAGCCTTCTCGAATACGGTGGACTTCCTGAGTAGCGCGCCCAAACCGGTGTTAGTGCTCAATCCCATGGCGCGGTGGATGCTGGGCCGCCGGAGGTCAGCATCGACGAGTAACACACGCCTGCGCAGCCGCGCGAGCGTAATTGCCAAGTTCGTACTGACTGTGGTCTTACCTTCACGTGGAAGCGCGCTCGTCACAAGGATCACCGCCGGGGGAGTCGGCTGCGAAAGCAAGATCGACGTCAATATAGCTCTGTAGGATTCCGCGGCAAGCGACAGCGGCTGTAAGACGCTCACCAGCTCGGGTTTCAAGTCGCCGTTGACGCCATTGAGTTGGGCGGGCGCGCGGCTCTTGCCCTTTGCTTCCAGCAATGGCACGACGCCGAGCGAAGGCAGTGGCGACAAAGCAATCGCCTGTTCCAGAGTGCTAATCGTTTCGTTCATCTTCGTCAGACCGAATGCCAGTAACACGCCACCGAAAATCCCAAACAGGAGAGAAAGCGCGAAGTTCCGCAGAATATTCGGTTCGGCGGGCCGTTTCGGCGGTCTTGCTGGATCGACGATCCAGATGTTGCTCGATTTCAAGCTGGCTGAAATGCCCACTTCTTTCTGCTTCTGTAGCAGGTCCTCGTAGAGCTTCCGGTTCGTCTCGAACTCGTGCTTCAGGATGTCGTACTGGATCGCGTTTGCGTTCAGTTCGTCGGCCGCCTGCTTCTGCGCCTCCAGCGCATACCGCAGCATGCGCTCGCGTCCCACCGCGCTTTTGTATTCATAGGTTATCCGTTCACCGATTCTCCTGACTTCAACATCGACCGACTGCCGCGCCTGGGCGAGTTGCTTCGAAAGTTCGCTGATTTTCGGGTTTGCGGGGCCTAACTGAACTGACGCTTGGGCCATCTGGTTTTCCAGGTCGGCCTGCTGTGCACGTAGCTTCGTGATGAGGTTGTCGGGCCCCAGTTTCGCAATCAGCTCCGGCTCTCCCGATCGCGCCAACCGGTAGTCGATCTCTTTCTGGACCCGGTCGGCTTCGGCTGAGGTGAGTTCCTTATTCAGGTCGTCAAGCTTTGCCGTTACAATGTTCTGTTTATCGCCCAGGCCAAAGATTCCAATTTCTTTCGTGTAGTCGACTACCTTCTGCTGCGATTCTTCAACCTTGGCCTGCAGTTCCTTCAATTGGCTCGCGAGGAACTCGGACATCTGCGTACTAGCTTCGAATTGATTTCTATAATATCGGTCAACGTACGCCTTCGTTAACTGGTTTACGACATCGGCGGCCAGACGTGGATCTGTGTTTCGAAACTTAATCTCGAGAAGCCGTGTGCCCTTCACCTTCGAAATCGTAAGGTTTTTATGGAACGATTTCACCAGTCGATCTTCGTTGCCGGAGTGCGCCGCGCGATCGGCGAAATTCGGGTTCGTGTCGAGGTGGAGATCGTTGATGACCTGCATGGCCAACGTGTCGGTCTCCAGGATGCCGATCTGTGTGTCGATAGCCGCACGGTCTTCTGGATCTTCCAGCAGTGACGTATCAACACCCTTGAACCCCAGCACGCCACTGTCGTTCTCGCGGTGAAACACCACCCGTCCGACAGCTTCGTATTGCGGTTTCATGAGGAACGATGCGGTTGCGACAATCGCGACAACAACGAGCGCAAACAGGGCGATTACCCACTTGCGATTCCGGATGATACGCCACAGACCTGCTGCGGACACTTGCTCGGGCGCGTCAATTACCCGCTGGGGGTAGCGGTTTGAGAGATTTGGCGTAGACCTTGGCACGCCTCGGGAAGGAGGCTGGACCGCCAGGGAATTGCGCGGGTGTTGGTTCATCAATTCAAAATACCTGCGCTCTTCATCTTTATTAAAATACCTGCTCATTTAGTATCTGACTTGATTCTCCACGACGGAATTTTCAAGGAAAGAGTCATGACGCTTTGCTCGCTTTCTTGTATTTGGAATCAGCCCTACGTGCTTTGCCGCCCGCCGTATCGCCCGCGATAGACGCATGATTGCGAAGTGTGATTAACCAGTGAACTGTCACGATAAAGGCGGAGAGTTCAATGTGGCAGCACAAGCCTGACGCTGCTGGGGAATGGCCATCACCCAGGCACTGTCCACTTCGACGGCAACCGAGCGTTGGAGAAGGGTCACGGACAGCACGAGGCGACGCTGCCCTTTGAAGTCCAACAAGATTCCCTCCAGCCCGCAAAGGGGTCCGTATTCAACCCTTACCCTTTGACCGATTTCGAGGAACGGCCAAGGTCGGCTGGAGAGCCCGGATCGAACAGAGGTCTGAATCGCAGCAATTTCGGCGTCGTCAATGGGGACAGGGCATCTACCTATTCCGACGACGGAAACGACCCCGGGCGTCGTAAGAATGGGGAGCCGGTGTTGCAGGTCGAACCGGCAAAAGATATAGCCGGGGAAAAGAGGAAGTTGAGTTTCTTTGATTCGGTCCGACCAAGCGCGCCGGGACTTATACAGAGGCAGAAACCATTCATAGCCCTTACCGCCCAAGAAAGTTGCCACGGTATTCTCGTAGCGACTCCTGACTCGGAGTGCAAACCATGGATAACTCCCGTTGCTGGGCCCCCTCCTCATTGGTGCAGCGAGTGGAGAGGTGTATTGTTGCTCCATGAAAGGACTCGCTCCTATTGGGTAAGCTACCGCCCTTTGGGTCACAATCCCATCGCCTTGATCGAAAAAGCCCTGTGTGTCATTTCAATTCGCGGTCAGGATAGCTGCAGGGGTGTGAAGAAGCAATCGGGGGAATCCAGTATTTGGGGGAGGGAGAATACCTGAGGGAGTTTCCAGGTAAATCCAGGCTACTCAAGCGATTCCAGGGGTGCACGAGACCCGTGCGGATCGCGCATCGAACTAGGCCCCGAGTTACGTGAATCTTACGTTTCTCCATAATCGAGGTTCGATGGGAGTCGGCAGTCTTAAAGCTTACGCCCAGAACTGCGGCCGCTTGGTTCTGTCCCTGATCCTGTAGAAAAGTGAATAGCGTATTTTTCCTGAGAAGTCATGAAATTCTTTTTTCTTACGCAGCAGCCTTTTTTGCTTCCGAGCTCGCGGTAGCCTTTGATACGGCGAAGTTTCATTGCTCTTCACCTTTGACGCTGGATGGCAGTGTCCGAGTTAACTAATCATCTGCGGGGCGCTCCTCATTTGCGCTGGGTTAGACCTTGGACGGTGGGTTTCGAGAGCTTTAATGTCGTATCCCAGGTCCGAGTCTTCCCTTAGCCGCGGTCGCTCTCTATACTTCAGACTGGGCTCGTAAGTCAGGCGGTCACCGTCAAGAACCGCATACGCAATCCGCGCTTTATCCTTTTCCGGTCCTTCGATCACCCAGTTGTTCCCCTGACGCACCAGCTTCATCTGGCTCCGCGCTCGCCACCACTCGTTGACCTCGCGTGGAAGAGCAATCCAGATCTTTCCCTCCGACCGCAACTCGGCGAGATAGGCCAGCAGCGATTTGTAGGTATCTCGTGTCCGTGATTCCACAATATAGTCCGGGTGAACGATGAAGCTGGCTAGTCCATGCTTCTCCATGATCTCCGCAATTTGGGATTTCCAAAGATGGATCGAGTACTGATTGAGGATATAAAAAAGGGAATAATCTTGGGTTGTAGTGACGGGCAACTCCAGGATCTTGCCGATGAAATAGGGCATCACGGTACAGCAGCCGCCGCGTTGTGGATCCAGATGTGCGGCATTGGGCACGGACATGTCATAGGAAAATTCAAGCGCTCCGCACCAGGCGAGATTGCGATAAAGTGCGCCTGAGCGAAACCCGTGCGCACCAAACGCACGGCCGTATTGGTTAATGCGGCCTGCCCGATCGCGGAAATTTGCCTCGCTGGCAAACAGCCGTCCGTCGTGGTTCAAATCGTGAACATTCACCTCGAAACCCCTCGAACGGATGCTCTCAATAAACGACAGACTGAGTGCATACCGTTGCTCGGGAATCAGTTGAAACGAGCTTTTTATGCCAAAGCTCTCATCGATGTCCATCAGTGCCGGACAGAAATCACGCCCTTCGACGGCTTCCACATCGTGCGTAACAATCGCGCAACTTAGAAACCGCTCGGGCCAAAACCATATGAACGGCACCTCTTCACCATCGTGGGCCTGCACGCAGAGACGGAGCATCGTCTCGTGCACTTGCTCGACGGTTCGATCAACCGGCCAGTGCGGAAACGGAATCGACTGCCAACCGGCAAGTCTAAGCTTCTGGAGGTGCCGGCGGACGCTTACGCCCAAAAACGGCCGTGCGAGGTAGTACAGCTTGTTAGCGAGCGCTCCAGAGAGGAACGAGTCTGTTCGTGAACTGCCGCAATAGCGCTCAAAACGGAGATTGTCGACGACCTGGTCGGGATCGAAAGGCAGGCGTAGCGCCCCGCGTTCCACCACAGCATCCTTCATAGCGTCGTGGAGCTCTCCATCCGGGCTGGGGTTTACCGTCCCCTTGCTGATAGATCCATAACAGATCGCTTCCGGTCCAAACCGGAAATGACCCAAATGCCGCGACGGTTCGCCATCCAGAAAACAACGGGAGAACTCTTCGGGACAGCGGTAGTAATCGACAAATGTTCGATTCATTGGGTTGAGATTGAGAATCGGAAGGCGCGATGGTTGAGGCTGGACGAGTCCACCTCTACCGTCCCGCCCGAGAAGAAGATGCCGGTGCCGTCTTCGCGCCTTATGTTCTTAGTTGAGAGAGCTGACCTTGCTGAGTGTTATCCCCCTGAAATCTACTCCTGCACAAAGGCAATCACATCTCCCGCCAACTCGCGGGGGCTTAATTTGTTAAGCACGAGCGACGGATCACCTGGCTGGCTCCCCTCTTTTGCTTGCTTTAAGATTGCGAGATCCCGGATGATGCTCACCCATCTCTCGACTCTTCCGCGGTTTTTCAGATCACATGAACACTGCCGAGGCGGGTTCGGGGGCACTTGATCTTGAGGCACGGTCGAGCATCAGAATTTACTTTAACCGAGTTTGCCGCCACGAGTCGGGCCGACAAGACCCTTGGAGCATTGTGGAGGACTTGTTACGCGGTAAGACCCACAACAATGCCTGGGGCTCAAGTGTTTATCCGCGCTGCGGATAGTTCTTTACGATTTCGAGCACGAGGTTCTAGCGAAAGCCGCTGCGGCAGGCGCCCTTTGTGGAGGTGGCGCGGGTGGGGTGATGGCAACACCCTCGCGGAACCGTGCTACTCCCCCCTACCTACATCGTTGCGTGAGTGCGTCAGGCCGCAGCTTAATGGCGATACCCAGAGGCACTGTTCCTGCCGCCTGTACCGTGTCCACTACTGTGTTCGTGGTGGTGTCGATTACCGATAGGTTGGCCGTCATTTGATTACTCGCATAGGCAAAGAACCCGTCCGGAGTAATAGCCATGTGTTGCGGCTGACCTCCCACGGCGACGGTGGCCACCACAGCGTTGGTGGCAGTGTCAATCACCGAGACTGTGCTGTCGCAGGCGTTCGCCACGTAGGCAAAGGCTCCGTTCGGCGTGATGGCCATGCCCGTGGGGCCGCACCCCACTGTCACTGTACCGACCACCGTGTTGGTAGCCGTGTCGATCATCGAGAGGTTTCTCGAAGCGGAATTCGTCACATAGGCAAAGGCCCCATTTGGCGTAATGGCAACGCCCTGGGGCGAAGTTCCCACTCCGACGCTGGCGGTGACAGTATTGGTGACCGTATCGATCACCGAGACGGCGTTCGAAGCGAAATTCGTCACATAGGCAAAAGCTCCATTCGGCGTGATCGCCACGCCCAAGGGGTTAGTTCCCACCGTGACGGTGGCCGTGACCGTGTTGGTGGCCGTGTCGATGACCGAGACGTTGTTGGAGTTAAAATTCGCCACATAGGCAAAGGCTCCGTTCGGCGTGATAGCAACACCGGCGGGGTACTGCCCTACCGGGATCGTGGTGACCACTTTGTAGGTGGCGGTGTCGATGACCGAGACGGAGTAAGACTGAATGGCGCCACAGAAATCGCATATCGCTCCAGTGTTGGTTACATAGGCGAAGGCACCGTTGGGTGTGATAGCCACCCCAAAGGGCGACCACTGCACCGGGATCACAGCGACCACCGTTTTAGTCAAAGTGTTAATCACCCGGACACTATTTAACGCGTTGTCCACTACATAGGCGTCGCACTGAGCTGCCGCCGGAACACACCCCAGCGCCATTACCAAGAGCAGCGCCGCATACCGAAGCAGCCACAACGGACCCAATCTATGGTCTCGGTTTTGAATCTTAGACTCCCAGAACCAGGCTTGGTTGTCGGTCATAACTTCCTCCTTAATGGGGATTTCAACTTCGGAAAGCTACTGGAGGTAAATTCGAGATAAACTGGGGCGCCCGGAGAGATTCGAACTCCCGACCTGCTGAGGGAAGAGCCTTAAAGTGTCGTTCCTGCGTTTCAGCCGATGGGGCAAGTCTGACGGCTGAATCCAATTCACAGGTTATAGCCGAGTCTCTGAAGGGTATGGCGCGCCGTCCTACGCAGAAGCAGTTCCGGACCACGGCGGCGTCGAAAACCAATGTTCAAGTCGAGAAGTTTGATCTGTTCTGGAGAAAGCTGCCAACTGGAAGCACCGCAGTTTTCTGCGACATGTTCTACAGATGCGGCCTTGGGGATTACAATCAACGAGTCGTGCCGCAAGCACCAGTTTAAGGCTAACTGTGCTTCAGTCCTGTGCACTTGTGCCGCTACCTCTCCTAAGACGTTTCGCGGATCCCGCCTCCTGATGTTGTAGAGTCCAGTGGCCAATGGACTGTAGGCAATAACGGTAATTTGATTTTGCTGACAGTATGGCAGGACTCTTCTCTCGATACTCCTCTCCACCAAGCTGTAACGAACCTGATTTGAGACGATCCGGTTCTTGGAGAGAGCTGCCTGTGCCTTCCGGAGTTCAGAGACAGAAAAATTGCTTACGCCAATGTACCGAATCTTGCCAAGTTCCACGAGCTTCTCCATCGCGGCCATCGTCTCTTCTATTGGCACTGTGTAATTGGGCCAATGGAGCTGGTACAGGTCGATATAATCAGTCCGCAATCGTTGGAGGCTTCGGTCTGCGGCCAGTAGCAGATCCCGATGCCTGAAATGCCTGGGCAAGGCTTTGGTCGCAAGAAAAACAGATTCCCTCTTACCTTTTACAGCCTCGCCGACAATCTCCTCGGTTCCATAAGACTCGGCCGTATCTATCAGGCAAGCACCCAGCGCAATCCCTCGCCTGAGAGTATCGCCACCTCCGTCGTAATTCCATGTCACGAGTCCGAC
>QHZM01000238.1 GCA_003224665.1 Acidobacteriota bacterium | reverse complement strand
CCGCTCAGGGTAGACGAGCAGGGTCTCAATCAGTTGTGAGGTTTTATGGAGCATATAGTCGAGGAGGATCGTCGAATCCGGCAGGATGACGCGCTCGACCGAGGAATGAGAAATATCGCGTTCGTGCCAGAGCGCGACGTTTTCCAGCCCCGCCTGGGCGTTGGCTCTTACCACTCGCGCCAGGCCGCAGATCTGCTCCGCGGTTGCCGGGTTGCGCTTGTGCGGCATGGCCGAAGAGCCTTTCTGATCGGGCTCGAAATATTCCTCCACTTCCCGCACCTCGGTCCGCTGCAAGTTGCGGACCTCGAGAGACACCTTTTCGAGCGAGGCCGCGACGACAGCCAGAGTGCATAAATAGAACGCGTGCCGGTCGCGCTGGAGGATTTGAGAGGAGACGGGCGCGGGCCGCAGGCCGAGTTTCGCGCAGATCTTTTTCTCGATCGCCGGCGTCAAGTGGGCGTAGGTCCCGACGGCGCCTGAAATTTTCCCCACCCGCATCTGCTCGGCCGCGTAGGACAGCCGCTCGGCGTTCCGCTGGTTTTCGGCATACCAGATGGCCAGCTTGCAGCCGAAGGTAATGGGCTCGGCGTGGATCCCATGCGTCCGGCCCACCATCGGTGTGTCTTTGAACTCGAACGCGCGCTTCTTCAAGACCTGGCCCAGCCGCCGCAGCCCCGCCAGGAGAAGCTCCGACGCTTCGCGGACCAGCAGCGCCTGCGCCGTGTCCACGACGTCATTCGAAGTGAGGCCGTAGTGCAGGTAGCGCGCCTGGCGCCCGACGTGTTCGGCGACGTTCGTCGTAAAGGCGATGACGTCATGCTTCACGCGCTTCTCGATTTCGAGAATCCGGTTGACGTCGAACCGGCCCCTCCGGCGGATCGCGCCGGCCGCGCTTTTCGGGATCAGGCCGGCGGCCGCCTCGGCTTCTGCCGCCGCGATTTCGACCTCAAGCCACTTCTTGAATTTGTTCTCGTCGCTCCAGACGCGGCCCATTTCCGGGCGGGTGTAACGCGCGATCATTCGCCTCTCCCTGATACAAAAAACAAATGTCCTGAGTCAGCGCTGACGAGGGATGCTGAATTCGAAACAGGTAATTGCCTATTTTATTTGGCTTTTCGCTTTCCGTCTGCAGATTTTTACGTTGGCGGATAGGCCTGTCCGAGTGGACACCGCCCGTCACATGGCGGAATTATAACTTAAGCAAAATCAATGGTTTAGAAGGACCAGGGCAATTTCCATCCCGCGACTCGCGGGACCGCCAAGCCTCTCGCTACCACTCAAAGACCTGCGTCGGCGATGACTGGCTGGCCAGGCACAATGCTTGCCGGCCGCCGCCCGAACGGTCGGCGAGGGCCTGCTCTGCGCTCATCCTGGCGATTTCCGGGTGGTTGTTGTTCTCGCTCAGGTGGGCCAGCACCACCACCTGCGCCTGCCCGTCGTAGTCCTGGCTCAAGAAATCCGCCGTCGCGTGGTTCGAGAGGTGGCCGTGGCGGCTCATCACACGTTGTTTTACGTACCAGGGGTAGGGGCCGACTTTCAGCATATCCAGGTCGTGGTTCGATTCGAAGATCAGGCAGTGGCAGCCCCGCACTCGTTGCTTCACGATCTCGGGGATATATCCGAGGTCGGTCACCAGTCCGATCTTGAGGCCCTGCGCTTCTAAGCAAAATGCGACGGGGTCCACGGCGTCGTGTGGAATGGAGAAAGGCGTGACTTCGATGTCGCCGATTGAGAATTTTTCGCCCGGGGTGAAATGGACGATGGAGTCGAATTGAGGGTCCCAGCTCATGGCGTCCCGGGTGGCAGGGGAGATATACGCCGGGACTTTCAGGTCGAGCGCCAGCATCTTGAGGCCATTAATGTGGTCGTTGTGCTCGTGCGAGATGACCAGCGCATCGAAGCTGTCCGTGCGCTCGCCGACCGCGGCAAGCCGCGCGTACGTCTCTTTGCGGCTCAGGCCGGCGTCGATGAGCAGACGCGTCTTCTCGGTCGCGACCAGCGTCGAGTTGCCTCGACTCCCGCTCCCAAGCACGCAAACGCGAACGCTCAAATAGCCGCTCCCTGACTCGGCGGCGACGCGCTACCGCCCTCTCGACTTCAAATCGAGAGACCCGTCGCGATTATAAGTCAGATGGCAGAGAGTTAGTAAGGCAAAAGGCGGCTCTGGCGTGGCCTCGCTCAGGGTGCGAAACGGCGAGGCCGGGCCTAGCACTCGAGGTCGGAGCGGCCGATTTTCATGCGGGGAAGGGGGCCAAGGACCGTCAGACCGATCTGGTCGGGGCGAAAGAGGTCGCGCGCCACTTCCCGCACTTCCTCGGCCTTGACGGCGGTCACACGCTCGGCGATTTCGTCGAGAGAAATGTGCCGGCCGAAGTACATCTCTTGCCGCGCCAGGTTCGACATCCGGCTCATCGTGGACTCGAGGCTTAAAAGCAGGTTCCCCTTCATGTAGTCCTTGGCGCGCTGGATTTCTTCTTCGCCGATCGTCGTGGACTTGAGCCGGCTGAACTCCTCCAGGATCAACTGGACCACCTTACGAGTATTCTCGGTTGCAACGCCGGCATAAACGTTCAGGAAACCCGTGTCGCGAAAAGTGTTGAGGTTCGAAAAGACCGCCGGTATCGAATGTTCGGGTGAGGGACCGGAGCGTGGCCATCCGCGAGCGGCCCTGCTCCCGCCACGCCATCGAGCGCCTTCAGGACCAGGTCGAGCACTCTCGAGTGCTCCAAGTGTCCCGCTGCCGCGACCAGCATGTTGCCGGGCGTGTAGTATCGATGGAAATAGTCAAAGAGCCGGTCCCGATCGAAGCTGCTGACGGTCTGTCGAGTCCCAAGGATCGGACGCCCCAGAGGGTGGTCAGGCCAGTAGCTCTGGGTAAAGATTTCATGGACCAGATCGTCCGGCGCGTCCTCCGCCATCTTGATCTCTTCCTGGATTACCTGGCATTCCTTCTGGATGTCGTCCGGCTGGAGGAGAGGATTTCTTACAAGGTCTGCCAGGATGTCTACGGCGCGGGGCAAGTGTTCGTCGAGGACTTTGATCGAAAAACTCGTACACTCTTTAGCCGTGAACGCGTCGAGGTGCCCCCCGATCGAGTCCGCGGCCCGGGCAATCTCCTCGGCCGAGCGGTTCGTTGTCCCTTTGAAGACCATGTGCTCAAGGAAATGCGAGATGCCGTTTTCGGCTTCGCGCTCGTGCCGGGATCCCGTCCGCAGCCAGATCCCCATCGACACGGAGCGCACGTTGGGGATGGCCTCCGTGACAATCGTTAGGCCGTTGGGGAAAACGTCCTTTCGCATGTCTTGAGTGATTGCCATTATCCTTATCTCTCGACGTAAGACCAGCGAACTACAAGAGAGCCGAGCTGACCAGTTTCCCTAAGAATCTTTTTTACCACAGGCCGGGAGAAAAGGCCAATCGGCTGCCGGCAGGGTCACAGGGCTTGCGCTGAAGTTAACCTGCGCCTATACTGATAGTCCGCTTGGCAAGGCTAGGCTTTTCTTTGGATTGGCCGGCCTGCATGCCTGCCCGGGCCTGTAGCTCAGGTGGCTAGAGCGCACCCCTGATAAGGGTGAGGTCGGTAGTTCAACTCTACCCAGGCCCACCAACGCATTCTCCTATGGCGGAAGAACGATACGTCTTTACGGCCAGCCGGTGGACGTCCGGCAATCTCATCTTTCCGGTTCACATTGAAATCACCCCCCAACGCGTTTCGCGCATCAAGACGCGCCTCTTGGGCTCGGACGAAGAGAGCATGGCGATGTCGAATGTCGCGTCCATAAGCATCAGCACTGGGCTGATCTGGTCGCAGATCCGCATCGAGTCCAGTGGCGGGACTGACCCCATCGTCAGCCACGGCCATCGTAAGGCTGACGCGCGCCGCATCCGAGATCTGATCGAGCAGTTTCAGCAAAGAAAGTGATTTGAGACAAGACTTTCCGCATCCCCCCTCAGCTCTTGACGGTGCCTTGGCCCCCAAAAGTTGTCCTGGTATCTCGACAGCTTCTGGCAGACGCCGGGTGAGACGGTATTGATCGCCAGCGCCAAGTTTTTGGATATCGACGAGGTCGCAAACGCAGAACTGGGTGTCACCTTTATGCGGGAAGTAGTCGAACCCCGCTTGGACGAGCGTGAGTTGATTCTCTTTGACATCGCTCCGGGTGGTGCAGGCTACTGTGCAGAGATCGGGGCGCATCTTAAGGATGTATTCAGTACCCAGCGTGCATCATGCGGGATTGCAGATGCGGAGACAGTTGCTATCGCTGCCTTCGCTCCAACAGAAATCAGTGGATACACTCGCGCCTGGACAGACACCTGGTATCACAAGGCCCTGATGACATTGTTAGGTTGAACTGGGGCTAGGTTGCGATTCAGGAAACAGGAAAAGCGCGGACGCCTGTGGGATCTTTTTGAGCAAAGGGGACTAAGGTTGAGCGAGCACGTCCCTGTACACTGCTTGCCGCCTTCGGCCGCGTCATGCAGATGGGGGTTTACACATGGACCGTCGCGAATTCGTGAAGGCTGGCTCGATGCTCTGGATGGGCGCGGCGGCGACGTCTGGCGGGTCGGCGGGAACGTCCGGCGCGCCGGTGGCCGGCAAGCCCGCGGCGTTTCCGTCGCCTCCGCCGCTTCCTTTTCAGGGAGAGAAGAGCAACCTCCGGATCACAGGAGTGCGAGCCGTTGTGCCCCGGCCCAAGCGGCCGCTGCCTTCGTACACCCCGGCGCCGGGCTCGTGGTCGGTTAAGGAAGTGGAAGTGGCCAACCCCATGTCGATTTATCCCAAATATAAGCCCCGGCGATCGCTTTTCATGGCCGACGACCTGGGGCCCGAGGCGGTCGAGATTACGACGGACAGAGGAATCAAGGGCCTCGGGTTTGGCGGTCCGGGCGCAGGATTTGTGGTCGAAAAACATCTGAAGAAGCTGCTCATCGGCGAAGATCCCTTCAATGTGGAGCAACTCTGGGACATCATGTGGCGGTCCACGCTCTACTACGGCAGGAAAGGTCTGGTAGTCCATGCCATCAGCGCGCTGGATCTCGCACTGTGGGACATCATCGGACTCGCGCTGGGTCTGCCGGTCTACAAGCTCCTGGGCGGCGAGACCAAGCCGAAGATTCCGGCCTACTGCACGGGAAACGACCTCGAGCAGCACGTCGAGTTCGGCTTCAAGAAGCTGAAGCTGGCGATGCCCTACGGCCCCGCCGACGGGCGCGAAGGGATGAAGAAGAATGTGGAGCTGGTCAAACGGACGCGCGAGCTGCTCGGCCCGGACGGCGAGATCATGCTCGACTGCTGGATGGCCTTCACGGAGCGCTACACGCTGGAGCTGGCCGCGATGCTTGAGCCATATCGAGTTTACTGGATGGAGGAATGCCTCCCGCCCGATGACTACGCCGGCTTCGGACGGCTGAACGCGCAGATCACCTCCACGCGCATCGCCACCGGCGAGCACGAATACACGCGCTACGGTTTCCGCCTGCTCCTCGAGTACAAGGCCGCGAGCATCTGGCAGCCCGACATGACTTGGTGCGGAGGTCTCACGGAGCTTCGCACCATCGGCGCGCTCGCCGCTGCGCACGATATCCCCGTCATCCCGCACGCCGGTTGGGCCCACGGCGGAATGCACTACATCCTCGCCGTGCCCAACAGCCCTTGGTGCGAGACGTTCCTGCCGCCTCCGGGCGGGCCTCGCGAGGTCTATCAGCGGTTCGAGGAGGAGAACAGTGTCACGCGGGGGCCGGAAGGAATTTACGTCCGGCCTACGGACCGCCCCGGGTTCGGCTGGGAGTTCGTTGCGGATTGACGAAGCGCCCGGAGTCTGGGTGGATTTGCGCGATGCGTCCGCGCGAGGCAAGGATTCCCCGCGTAGAACCACGCGGCCGTCGCCGCTGGCTTGACGCGCGACGGCTTCCGCTCCAATATGGGTTTTTGAGTCTGCGGGCCTGTAGCTCAGTTGGGAGAGCACCTGGTTTGCAACCAGGGGGTCAGGGGTTCGAATCCCCTCAGGTCCACCAATGCTTTCTTAGGTATCAGCCGTCCAACGATCCTACTGTCGCTTCTAGAGGAGACTCCCCAAGTTTGGATGCGATGGCTTTTTCAGGAGCTTTGTAATACGCTCTCCAAGAAACGCCAAACCGCAGAAGGAGCGTTATGCGACGCAGAACATTCATGGGTGGAGTTATCGCGGGGGTAGCTGCGACGGCCTATGGAGGATCGCCATCGAAGCTTCAGGTCGGAGACATTCCCCGGCGGACGTTTGGAAAAACGGGCGAAAAACTGACGGTGATCGGGCAGGCTGGTGGTCGGTTTCCCCTGATTTCGTTTGAAGAGGCCAAGGCAATCGCGCTGCGGGCCTATCAACTTGGGATCAACTACTTCGACAATGCCCATGGTTACTGGGACGGGCGATCCGAGGAAGTTTATGGCGCTGTGCTTCCGCCGTTCCGAAAGAGCGTTTTCATCACCACCAAGTCCACCAATCGGACGCGCCAAGGAGCTGAGGCAGAACTGGACCTCTCTTTAAAGCGTTTGAGAACCGATTACGTCGATCTCTGGCAAATTCATGCCGTGAGTGAAAAGAAAGAGGTTGTACAGATCTTCGATCCCGGCGGAGCCATCGAAGCTTTCGAAGCGGCCAAAAAGGCGGGCAAATGTCGCTTCATTGGTTTTACTGGGCACCATGACCCCTATGTTCACCTGGAAATGCTGATAGCGTATGACAAGTTCGATTCCATATTGATGCCGCTAAACGTGGCTGATCCCAGCTACTTGAGTTTCGAGAAACTGGTCCTCCCCGTGGCGGTGGAGCGCGGAATGGGCATTCAGGGCATGAAGAACTTCGGCAACGCCAAGCTCTTGCAATCCTTCAGCGCCAAGGATTGTTTAAGCTACGTGTTAAGCCTGCCGGTTCATTGCACTGCTATCGGATGCACCACCATCGGTCAACTGGAAGATGACGTCCGGTTCGCTCAACAATTCAAACCCTTGTCGGGGGAAGAGATGGCTGCCCTGCGCCAGCGAGCGGACAGTATTAAGGGACCTTTGCTTGAAGATTGGAAGCGAAACATCCAGAGCCAGGCGGGTAACCTCCCCGATTCCAGTGCCAGCCTAAACCACGGGTGACCATCAATCACGGACCGGCTGCCTGGGCGGGACCATGTGTGGGCCGAGCCCGGGCATTGGACCTTGCGTGTTCGGTCCACGGGCCGCGCCAGAATACGCGAGCAGTTTGCATTTCATATAAGCTTCCCTTTTGAGGACGAACCTTCTGACAACTCTTGCAACAAATTTTGAGGTTTCGGCTGGAGTCCCGAGCCTGGTTTCTTGGATAAGGCGATTATCCCAAATCGGCTGACGCAAAAAGGGAGAGAAAAAGGCGTGTGTCGAAAGTCGATCGAAGAGCAGGATCCCGAGTGGCTGATCGGGCAGTTAGCCTAGCGGAAGGGAATTTATTAAAGGAATCTCGCTCATAAGCTCATTCATCGGTAAAGTTCTAAGATCGTCCCCTCAGGTCCACCAGCTAGCCTCTCGCGTCAACGGCGATCCAGCCTTTCCAATCAGACAGATCAGGCCAACCTGTCTCCACGAATTTCATCCGCTAAAAGACACGCCACGCCATTAGCAGGGCTAAGTCCGATCCACACACCAGGAAGGCGATAAGGGGTCGTAACGGTACACCCGGCCATCGCTTGATTTCGCGCTGAGCCTTGGGAAAGATAGGGGCCCGGCCCATGCTGCTCTCGGAAGAAATCCGAGTCCTTTTTTTTGTTGGCTTCGTGATCGCTGTCTATGCCGCCGCACTCGTCACGGTCTTCAAGTGGGCGCGCAGGTGGCTCGAGCCTGGCTCGCCGCCCCCAACGAAGTTCGAAATCACAATTCGTCGCGTGAGTCTTGCGCTTGCCGGTGCGGGCCTTCTCTTTATGGGGTACGGTTACTTCATCGAGCCCACCTGGCTCGAAGCCAGGCGCGTCAGAATCGACAGCGCGAAACTACCGCGAGGCGCCGCCCCGATTCGCATCGTCCACGTCTCGGACCTGCACAGCGACCCCGGGCCACGGCTTGAAGACCGCCTGCCGGAAGTGATTGCCGCGGAAAAGCCTCGCCTCATCGTGTTTACGGGAGACTCGATCAACTCACCGCAAGCCCTTCCAGTGTTCAAGAAGTGCCTCAAGAATCTCGCAGGGATCGCGCCGACGTTCTGCGTAAGGGGGAACTGGGATACGGATTACTGGCACGACCTCGACTTCTTTGGAGACACCGGCGCCCGGGAACTCAACTGCGAGGCGGCAAAGGTCGGGGGCGGGGCGGCTGAAGTGTGGATCGTTGGTGTGGCATGGGGAAATCAAGGCTGCATCGCTCAGGCGCTCGACCGCGTGCCGGCCGACGCATTCACAGTATTCCTCTATCACTCGCCCGACGAGATCTTCAAGGCGGCTCACCACAAGGTTGACCTTTACCTGGCCGGGCACACCCACGGCGGACAAGTTGCCCTCCCGTTTTACGGCGCATTGATGACCGCCTCGAGGTTTGGAAAGCGGTTTGAGGCGGGACTCTACCGCGTGGAGGACACCTGGATGTACGTGAACCGGGGAATTGGGATGGAAGGGGGTCCTGCGCCGCGAGTCAGGTTCTCCGCAAGGCCCGAGATCACAGTGATCGAAATTTCGCCTGCCCAGTAACGCGCCCCGCTTGAACCCGGAAAGACGCCTTGTGTTTCAGTCTGCCTCGAAGCCGACAAGCGCGTCGCGGTGTCACAAGTCCAGCGCTCAGCACCCAGGCAAAAAATCAAGAATCGTGGTACACCATCACGATAGCAACGATGGCCACCCCAAGCGTGACCCAACGCATCGCCCGCTCCACCGGCATCGTGATGGCGAGCATCCTGGCGAGCCGGATCCTCGGCTTCTTCCGTGAGTGGACTGTCGCGCGCGAGATCGGCTCGGGCGCCGTCACAGACGCCTACTTTTCGGCGTTCACGCTCCCGGACTTTCTGAACTACCTCGTTGCGGGCGGCTCCATCAGCCTTACTTTTATCCCCGTCTTCGCGCAGTACGTCGCAGAGGACCGTGAGGAGGAAGGCTGGCGGGTGTTCTCGACGGTGATGACCTTCATGGGACTGCTGCTCGTCGCTCTGGTAATCGTCGCGGAAATCTTTGCGGCGAGGCTTGCCGAGTTCATCGCCCCCGGGTTTGACCCGAGCCAGAAAGCTCGCGTGATTTTCCTGACACGGCTGATGCTTCCAGCCCAAGTCTGCTTCTATTTGGGGAGCCTGATGAGCGCCGTCCAGTACGCGAAGGCCCAGTTCGTTCTCCCCTCTCTCGCCCCGGTGGTCTATAACCTGGGGATCATTCTGGGCGGCGTCCTGCTCTCGCCCCGGCTCGGCATCACGGGGTTTGCGGTCGGGGTCCTCGTGGGTGCAACGGCTGGAAACTTTCTTTTACAAATTTATGGTGCGAGACGAGCGGGTGCGCGGTTCAGACCCAGCTTCGAGCTTCGCCATCCCGGCTTTCGGCTATTTATCAAGCTGACGATCCCCATCATGCTGGCGCTCTCGCTCGTCTTCACGGACGATTGGATCATCCGCTGGTTCGGGTCGTATCTCAGACCCGCCTCGATCACCTGGCTCAACTACGCCAAGACGCTGATGCGCGTCCCGCTCGGTGTCGTCGGCCAGGCGGTGGGCGTGGCGTCTTTTCCGTTCCTGGCCCAGCTCTATTCCGAAAAAAAATTCAATGAGCTCAACCGGACGCTGAACTCGACTCTGAAGGCGCTCATCCTGGTCCTCGTGCCCGTCTCGGCGCTGACCATCGCCCAATCGAAGCCGCTCGTCTACCTTGCCTTTTCCCACACGCGCCTCCACGGGCCGGATTTCCAGGCTACCGCGTCCACGCTGGCCGTGTTTTCTCTCGGCATGTTTGCCTGGGGAGCCCAAAATATTCTGGCGCGCGGCTTTTACGCGGCCCGGGACACGTTGACTCCAGCGGTCGTGGGCACTCTCTTGACGTTTCTGACCCTGCCGCTCTACTGGGTCCTGGCGCGCCAGGCGGAGCACCTGGGACTGGCGCTGGCGAGTTCCTGCGGGATCGTCGTGTATGCGGTTGTGCTGTTCGTTATTCTGGGTCGCCGGACTCAAAACCCCGAAACATCGGGGCTCGCCGTGTTCTTCCTCAAGATCGTCCTCGCGTCGTCGGCCGCCGGGTTTGCCTGCTATGAAGTCGCCCGCGAAATTGAGACTTTCGTCCCCTGGCAGACGATCCCCGGGGCACTGGTCGTGCTGACGGTTGCGAGTGCCGCCGGTTTCCTGCTGGTCGTCGTCATCGCAAAAATACTTCGCGTCAAGGAACTCGATAATTACGTCATGAAGCTGAGGCTGAGGAAGCAGAGCAAATCCGCGGCGGAAGACAAAATTCCCGAATAGACGGCCGTAACGGCCTTTCCCTTGAGTCTGCGCGTAAATGCGGGACGAGCGTTTTTTTCGATGGCACTCGAAGCAGCCCGCCGGGCCTTTCTATTTCCCGACGCAAAAGTTCGCGAAAATAAATTGAAGCAGGT
>QHZM01000496.1 GCA_003224665.1 Acidobacteriota bacterium | reverse complement strand
CCCGACTCCGGGTACGCTCCTGGCTCAAGTTGCTGCACAGGATGGTGTGGTGGGGTCCGTGTTCTGCACACAGTACGCCGAAACACTCGTCATGCTTCTCACAGGGCAGCAGATCTCCGCCAGAACAAGAACCATGTCCTTTGATGGCAACAGCCAGGAATCTCATGTGACTGCGGAGTATTACGATCCAGGCCTGGCCAAATGGGTCGTCGCCGATGCCGACTTCGGAGTCGTGTACTGGAATGCGAGCACAAGCTCCGGAATGTCCATGGAAGACATCAGTGTGGCGATCGCCGCCCAAAATTGGAGCTACCTGCAAGGCTTTGTGACCTACGCCACCACCAACGGATCGCTCTATGCACACAATTACTATATGGATCCCATCCTGCTCTATCTCAATCCCATCCCGGCAGGTCAAGGCAACATCCAACTGCCCCTGCCGAACTCACCCGAGCCCTTCTTCACTGTTCATGCAGATACGGACATCGGAAAATATGATCTCTGGGTGTTTAGCTTTGCGAATCAAACAGACAGGGTCACGCTCTCCGGAGGAACTCAGCTTGGCCCGGTGCCAGGCACTATCTATTCGCAAGCGATCTGGCTTAGCACCGGTTGGTCCATCACCTCACGGCCATCCGGTCTGCGTATTCTCACGATAAATCGGTACCTCTATCCCTGATGGCGTTCCTGAGCCGGCGCGCTCTACAGGTTCGGCCGGGGCGCTCATCCAACAGTACAGCTGTGTTGCCGTCTGGCCCGAATACTACCAACTCAAAGCAGTATCCGGCGGCTACGAAATCCTTTCCGGCAACATGACCAATGGGTGCCTGGACGTCGTCGGCGCCTCTACTGCATCGGGCGCAAACATCGAGCAGAACGCTTGCATTGGCTCTGCAAACCAGATCTTTAATATCCAATAGCAGCGCGCCTCCGAATACGCCGACAATCTCCATTGATATAGGAACTGCTGGATGCCGTCATTATCAGCGTGGCTGCCAACCTCGTAGTTGCGAGGAGTCGGCTTTCTGAGCTATCCAACAGCCGGTGGTGGAAGTGGAATTCTGCCATTTCATTCCCGCCGTGATTGGAAACTGGCAAACACGCGTCCGCGCCGAACGATGAGGACGGTGACGGCGGATACAAGCGGCATACGTCCGCGATATCTTCAAGTCTTTTCCTCTTGTGGCGTCGTCGAGTAGCGCCCGCCCACTCCCGCTTACGCTACGGTGGCTGCTGTGCGAGCGTGCCTCCGTCGCCACAGCCAGACCCCCACCGCCTGTCCGACGAAGACCGCGATGACGCTGAGGCCGAGCAGGAACGTAAAGGGGGATGTCACCCGCAACAGCGCACCGTAGAAGAACGCGTGCAGGACGACCAGCGCGAACAAGGCGTAGTTCAGGCGCTGGAGCCGCTTCCAGAGCCTGGCTTTGAGTTTGCGCAGAGCGAAGTCGCTGCAAATAGCGGATGAAATGTCACTTACGGCTGGAGGTTCCCTTCGTGCGACGTGCTCCCCTCTTGGGGGATCAGGCGCGCGGCCACGCCCAGGGTGGGTTTCGGCACGCCGTGGACTTCGGTCAGGCGCGCCGTTCGCAGCGGTTGAGCAACGAAGCGGAGAGCCATTTCGCCCCGGTGAGTGATGTCATCGGGTATTATGATTTCTAGCTCCAGAGGCTGATCGGCCCGCACCTCATCGGGGACGACAAAATAAATCCCTGACCTTGACAAGTCCTGGGCGACGCCTTGGGCTTCCTGGGTCTGGCCACTTGGTTCGCGCCACCCCACGCGGAGGGGCAACATGAGCTGATAGCGGCGCTCGCGGCGGCGGTTCGAAGCCTCCGTGACGCTTGCCCCCGTCATCGAACCTGCCGGGAGTTCAATCTCGAGCCCTTCCGTCGCCCCCTGCACGTCTGGAAATTCGCGCCGCGCCTTCTCGACCAGGCCGTCAATGTAGGTGTCGTCGTTATCGGGATCGTGGTGAAAGAGGAGAAGTTTTTTCACGCCGCTCTCGCGCGCGATCCGCGTCCCCTCGAGCCACGAGCTGTGTCCCCAACCCATCTTTTCGCCTTCGAGCACCTCCGGCGTATATTGCGCGTCATAGACGAGCACGCCTGCGTCTCTTATCACGGCGCCGTTCAAATTGATGGGGCGCTCGTCCAAATCGTAGAACCGGCGCACCGCGCCCATTGCGTTCATGTCCACAGGAAAGTAAGGGCTGACCATCTGCCCTTCGACCGCGCCTTTCAGTTCGGCGCCCTTCCGGCAGACCGAATGGAAGAGGAAAATGTTCCCCTTTTTGTATAGCGGAAGGAAGAAAGGAATGCCTTGGATATGGTCCCAATGAAAATGGGTCAGGAAGATGTACCCGTGCACTGGACGGTCGCCATATTCGCGCAACAGGCTTTTACCGAGCGCTCGAAGACCGGTGCCGCAGTCCAGAATAATCAGAGTTCCGTTGGCGAGCCTGACCTCGATACACGCTGTGTTCCCGCCGTAACGGGAGTTGCGCCGTTCGGGAGTGGGGGTCGAGCCGCGTACCCCCCAGAACTTGATTCTCATTTTATCGGCACCCCGCAGCGGTTAACCAACGGGAGAGTCAAAGACCTGATGCCTGAACGACGTGCCTTCGGATTGATTAATTCAAGTTCTGCTTCACGATCATCGAACCGCTCTCAAACTGGCCCATCCTACCATCCCGCCCGCGATATTTCCAGATGCCGGATTTCGGTGAAATGGATTTCCTCCTTCAGCCCGCGGCCGGCGAGGAGGAGGTCCCGGTGGTTTGACTGTCAAGGGCTGCGGTCATAAAATGATCGAGGGTCTAATCCTGGATGGACGATTTGGAGTTTCCTGAGCAGTCGCTCCCCGAGGGCGGCGAAGCGCCGGCGCCTCGTGTGCGCAGCCGCAAGGTCTTCGGCCAGCTCGTATTCCTCAGCTTAGTCATCATCTCCGCAGGTATCGGAGCGCTGGCCGGCCTGGTATTCGTCTACTCATCCGACCTCCCCCAGGTGCGCCAGCTTGAGGACTACCGTCCCGGTGTGATGACGGAGATTTACGCCGACGACGGAACCTTGATCGGCAGTTTCGCCCTCGAGCGGCGCGTGATTGTCACCTACGATCAGATTCCTCCCCTTCTGAGGGACGCCGTCCTCTCGATCGAGGACCGGCACTTTGAAAATCATTGGGGCGTGGACGTCCTCAGAATCATGCGAGCGGGAATCACGGACCTCCTCGAGTGGCGAAAGGCGCAAGGGGCGAGCACTCTGACCCAGCAGCTCAGTCGTATGTTTTTCCTGACTCCGGAGCGAAGCTGGCGGCGAAAAATCCAGGAGATGCTGCTGGCCATCCAGATCGAACGCCGCTTCACCAAGCCCCAGATCTTTACGATGTACGGGAATCAAGTGAGCCTTGGACACGGGAACTTCGGTTTTGAGGCTGCGGCGCAATTCTATTTCGGCAAGCACCTCGACCAGTTGACGCTTCCGGAAGCCGCGTTGCTCGGTGGAATCCCGCGCTCCGCCACGCTCTATTCGCCCATCCTGCACCCGGAGCGCGCGCTCCAGCGGCGCAACCTTGTGCTCGCCGCCATGCTCGAGAACGGCAAGATTACTCCGGCGCAGTACCGGGAGGCGAAGAGCGCGCCGCTCGGCCTCAACATCCAGCGATGGGACAACAATACAGCGCCCTATTTCGTTGAAGACGTCCGGCAGTTCCTGGAGAGCAAATACGGGGCGGAGGCTGTTCACGAAAAGGGGATGCGCGTTTACAGCACACTGAACGTGCGCTTGCAACGCGTTGCGGAAGAGGCCCTCCGCCGCGGCTTGCACGAGGACGACAAGAGGCGGGGATGGCGGG
>QHZM01000237.1 GCA_003224665.1 Acidobacteriota bacterium | reverse complement strand
TAATCCGCAACGGAACACGGCCAATATTTACGAATTGATCGACAGTGCAGGCTGGGCTCGCGGCGGCCACCTGCTCAAGTTCGGCGTCGATGTCCGACGCTTGCAGCACAACGCCTTTGCCGACGTGGAATCCCGCGGCCTGCTTGAATTCGTGGGTTTTACCGGGAACGCGCTGGCCGAGATGTTGCAGGATGTGCCCAGCGTTACTGCCGTCGCGCGGCTCGACAATCCGCAACATCTGCGCACGCAAAGCTACAATTTTTACGCTCAGGACACTTGGCGTGCGCGGCCGAATTTGACGCTGACGCTAGGGCTTCGCTACGAGTACAACACCCCGGCGGTCGACCCGCAGGATCGCGCCAGCATCTACGATCCGGCCACGCATTCGATCGTACCGGTCGGGAAGAATGGCATCCCGCGCGCGGGCTCCAACGCAGACAAGAACAACTTCGCTCCGCGGCTGGGGATCGCCTGGATGCCGGACGCCGCGCGGAAGTGGGTCCTCCGCACTGGATACGGCGTCTATTACGATCAATCGGCGCTTTCCCAAAGTGAGGGGCTCTATTTCAACCCGCCATATTTCAACTCGCAGCTATTCATTCCCTCCGCGCAGTTTCCGATCACTCTCGAAAACCCATTCCCGTCAAATTTTCCGGGCTTCATCCCGAGCGGGGCCTTCACGTTCCAGCGCAACCTGCGGACGCCTTACATGCAGCAATGGGATTTCAGTTTGCAGCGACAACTAGGCCGATCGAGCGTCGCCGAGGTGTCCTATGTGGGAACGAAAGGCACGAAGCTGATCGACAACCGCGATATCAACCAGGCGAAGCCCAGCCCGCAGCCGGTAAACTTGCGGCCGGAGCCGCAATTCGCCGACATCGATGCCTATGAATCGCGGGGGAATTCGAGTTACAACGCCTTGCAGGGAAAGTTTACGCAACGCCTCCACGCGGGCCTCTCGGCGTTGGCCAGTTACACATGGTCGAAGTCCATCGACGACGCCTCGGGCTTTTTCTCGAGCGCCGGCGATCCGAATTTCCCTCAGGATAGCAACAACACGCGGGGCGACCGCGGTCTTTCCAACTTCGATATCCGGCACCGCTTTACACTCAGCTATTCCTATGATCTGCCGTTGCCGGCCAGGAACATCCTTCTGCGCGGTTGGCAGATCAATGGCGTTTGGACGTTCCAGACAGGCCGCCCGTTCACGGTCACCCTGCTGCCTGGCGTCGACAACAGCAACACCGGTCTACCCAGCATCCGATTCGGCGTGGTCGATCGCCCGAACCTGGTGGGCAATCCGAATGTTTCCAATCCCGGCCCTGATCGCTGGTTCAACACCAGCGCCTTCGTGACGCCGCCCTACGGCACGTTCGGAAACGCCGGGCGCAATATTCTCCAAGGTCCAGGCTTTTCATCTGTGAATATCTCGGCGATCAAAAGCACAACTATCCGGGAGGGTGTCACGCTTCAGTTCCGGACAGAAATCTTCAATCTGCTGGATCGCGCCAACTTCAATCTTCCGGACAATTTCGTGGGCTCCCCCAGTTTCGGCCGCATTCTATCGGCCGGTACACCGAGAAGAGTCCAGTTTGGCCTGAAGTTACTCTTTTAAACTGGATTCTCACGTTCGCAGGCTGGGTGCCATGTCGATTTTTGTGCCCTCCTGTGCTATCGAGAGGCTCGTCGGAAGTGATTGCCCATTCAGAGCGCCTCGACGTGCCTCGGGTGGAATCGTGCGCAATGAACGGGCTGGCGTACGTTGATGATGGACTTCGCCATCTCGGCGGACATTGACACTTGAGGGTATGGTCAACACCGTGTGAACTTGTTTATTCAGATCCAGCATTCGAGGATTGAGATGGTGCGCACACAGCGAATCGTCGTGAACACCGCTCTGGTATTCCTCAGCGCCGTGGCCCTGTTGGGGCAGGCATCTGCTCCTGGTGACAAGGCCGAGGCGCTGTGGGAGGCCGCCCGCAAGGGCGACGCGACGACGGTGAAAAAGCTCCTTGACGAGGGCGTGGACGTCAACACGAAGTACCGCTACGGCACGACGGCACTCTCCTATGCCTGCGATCGCGGGCACCTCGAGGTGGTGAAATTGCTTCTGAAGCGCGGCGCCGACGTCAACGTCAAGGATACGTTCTATCATGCCACGCCGCTCGATTGGGCGGCGAGCCCCGCCATGGGTCGCAAGCCGCAGCATGCCGAAATCGTCGGGCTGCTCCTGAAGCACGGTGCGCAGGGCAAGGAGGACGCGCTGATGGAGGCGGTCTCCGCGCCCGACGTTCCGATGACGAAGATCATCCTCGAGCACGGCGGCCTCTTCCCGAATACGCTTTCCGACGCGCTCGAATCGGCGAAGAAGGGCGGGCATCAGGATATTGTTGCGCTGCTCGAGCAGGCTGGCGCGAAGCCGCCCGTCGAGTTCAAGATGGACGAGTCACAGCTCGGGCGCTACGCCGGCACGTATCGTCCCACGCGCGGAGGCGATTTAGTCTTCACCGTGGCGGGCGGGCACCTCACAGGCGGTCCTCCCGGAGAGCAGTTCACGCTCGTGGCACGCGACGCATCGACGTTCCGGATCGTCGAATCGCCGGGTATGACCTTCACGTTCCGTCTCGAAGAGGGCAAGCCGGCCGTGCTCACCGTCAGTCAGGGTGGCGAGACCACGACCTACACGCGCGTGGAGGGCAAATAGATCATGCGACGGGCGATGCCGATCCTTGTGTGGCTACTTGCGTGCGCGTCTGTCTCCGGCCAGCACTGGCCGTCGTTCCGGGGGCCGAACGCGTCCGGCGTCGCCGACGGTCATCCGACGCCGGTGAAGTGGAACGCGACGTCGGGTGAGAGCGTGCTCTGGAAAACGCCCATTCCCGGAATGGCCGTGTCGAGCCCCATCGTTTGGGGCGACCGCGTGTTCGTCTCCACGGCGGTGAGCAGCGATCCCAATGCGACCATCCGCACCGGCCTCTACGGCGACGTCAAGCCCTCGACCGATCTGTCGATGCACTCCTGGCGGTTGGTCGCACTCGACAAGCGCACGGGCAAAGTGGTCTGGGAGCGCGTCGCGCACGAAGGCGTCCCGCGAACCAAGCGCCACCCGAAGTCGAGTCAGGCCTCGCCGACGCCGGTCACCGACGGGCGACACGTGGTCGTGTCGTTCGGGTCCGAAGGGCTCTACACCTACGACGTCGACGGAAAACTGCTCTGGAAGCGAGACCTCGGCGTTCTGAACGCGGGCTGGTTCTACGATCCCGACTATGAGTGGGGTGTGGGCAGCTCGCCGATCATCTGGAAGGACTCGGTGATCGTGCAGTGCGACATCCAGAAGAACTCTTTCATCGCCGCCTTCGAGGTAGCGACGGGCCAACCCCTCTGGCGTACCCCGCGAGAAGAGATTCCATCCTGGTCGACGCCCGCGATCTACGAAGGCAACGGCCGCGCGGAACTCGTGACGCAAGCCACCAACTTCACGCGCGGATACGACCCGAGCACCGGCCAGGAGCTTTGGCGGCTCTCCGGTAACTCCGAGATCGCGATTCCGACGCCCATCATCGGCCAGAACCTCATCATCGTGACCAACGGATACCGCGGCGTGCAGCCGATCTATGCCATCAAGCCGGGCGCCAAGGGCGACATCACCCTGAAAGGCGAGCAGTCTCAAAGCGAGTTCATCGCCTGGAGCACGAAGCGCGGCGGACCCTATATCCCCACGCCGCTCATCTACCACGATCACCTCTACGTGTGCTCGAACAACGGCGTGCTGTCGGCCTACGACGTGCGCACGGGGCAGCGCCTCTACCAGGAGCGCCTCGGGGGAACGGGCGGATCGTTCAGCGCGTCACCCGTCGCCGCGGACGGCAAGATTTATCTCTCCAGCGAGGATGGCGACGTCTTCGTCGTCAAGGCGGGTCCGACGTACGAGCTTTTGGCGACGAACCCCATCGGCGAGGTCGTCATGGCGACGCCCGCCATTTCCGACGGCGTGATCATTATTCGTGGCCTCAAGGACGTGTTCGCTATCGGACAGCCAACGGCGACCAAAACATCATCTCGCTGATTTGTGCATCGCCTACATGGAGCGTCGTCTGCGGATCCACAGATATCCAGCTGTCCATCACCAATAATCCACGCGACCCCGGTGTCGTCCGCAATAATTCCGTACGCCCCGATTCACACCTTTAAGTGACGACAATGTCCGGGGTGTGCGATCCTGTCGTTGATGCCGAAACTCGATTCCCTATCCAACGTGTTGCTGACGATGTTCGATCTATTGCTGGATGCCCTGAGGTTCATCAGGGTCGGCTTGCGGCCGCGGTGTGCTCTGGCCGCTGAGAACCTGTGGGTCGCCAAAACCTTGTCCGGCTGAAATTGAATCAGATTCCTTGGTACAAGTGGGACCACAAGGCTCAGGTTGATGGCCTCTAGTTGTTTGAGCTGGAATTTCGTGAAGGCAATGGAAAGCAGTACGACTGAAGCGTAGCAGGAGACATCGTGAAATTAAATAACACTCTATGACGTTGGCCGCTGCCGAAAGGACCGAGCTGCATGCGGTCGAAGAAGTGGAAGCGCACCCATCAACGAGGTGGCTTCCGTTCGGCTGATCTTCGGTGCCGAATAAAATCGTGGCCGCAAAGACGCGCTGGAACCCCTGCACGATGCGGCGGTAATGACGGCCGTCCTTAGACAGACGGAAAGTCCAACATCTGGGCGGCGCTCGAGGCGATCCTGACTAAAGGGTAGGCCGAATCGAGGATGCCCAGTGATGTCGAGGAAGAATTTCCCGTTTCGTCGGGTGTAGGTGAGTTGGTCCTTGGGCGGACGGCGAAGTGGAATGCCGCACAGAACGATGGGGCGGGCGCTGCAGGCGAGTTCCTGCTTGCCGCTTTCTCGTTCTTCGCGGATAAGGTTGATGGCCTGCAGTCGTTTGAGCCTAAACTTCGTGACACCCAGAGATGGCAATGCGGATCGGAGCGACGCGAAGGGCACGTCTGCGTCAGCGGTGAGCCTAGGACTCCGCCGTTCGATTACCCCTTTCAGTGCGTGCTGAAGATGTTCCAAAAGTGTTCCAAAAGTCTATGTAATCGACCAGAAAAAGGTTCTAGATTGAGCGAAAGCAGAAGCCCCGAATTGGTGTAACGCTGTGGAAAATATGGGAGAACATCTAAAGCATGGAACCAGGCCTGCTTGCTCTTAATCAGTAGGTTGGGTATCCGTCCGGTGAACCGACGTACCGTGGCTCTGGACAATTCTGTGGCCGCGCGCTACGGCGTGGGGTCCACAGATTTGTTGGATGGAAGGCGGTAGAGTTCAACGAATCCATCAGCTGTATGAGCGAGTAACGCACCGTCCAGCGATAGGGCGAAGTCGTGAAACACCCAAAGTTTTCCTACATGAGTGGCGGCGTCGAGCGGACGGGAGTAGATCCTGCCGTGGTGGGGAACGTCATAGACCAGGAGTTCGGTTTGAATCCCAACGGGCGATACCCAGAAGGGGTGAGGGCTGTCAACCCATACGGCAGCAGCAAAGCGGAGTCCGTCAGCCGATGTAACTGGATTCCCCGATAGGTAATGTCGCTTTCGGAAATTCGTGTCCTCGAATAGGCTGACCCCATTCGTGTTCAGCACTGTGACGCGGTTCCTTTCTTGAACTACCACGTGCTGGTCGTCAAGAAGCTTAACCGTGGTCAGAAACCAATGTCCCGTCACGTTCAAGTCCTGCCAGCCGCGCTCGTCGAACCGGCTGATAAGGAACCCTGGCCTCGAAAGGAAAAAGAAGTCAAAGCCGGTGCTGGCCACAAGAAGGTTGTCCGAAATACTCTGGGCAAAGAAGCGTTCATCCCATCGTCGCAATTCCTTCATGTCGGCTGTTTCAAAAATGGCGTTCATTTGATGGGGGATTTGCCGTTGCGCCGTGCGCGCCCTCTTGCTGCCCACTGGCTGCGGGGGCATGCTGCTTGAGGTCCAGTCTGCCAACAGCGTCTTGCCGCTGGGAGACACATTAACAAAAAGCATCGGCAGGCCGGGCTCGGCTGATGGCAGGGAGACCTTCTTCAATTCCTCGAAATTGGAAGAGTACAGGTCCAGTTCATTTTCACCGCTCAGCACGAAGCTCCCACGTCCGGTGGGATAGATGAAGCCCTCTCTGAAGGGGAAAGACCATTCGTGTGTAGATCTGATTCTTCCGGTGCCGACTTCTACTTCGACGGCGTGTAATCGGCAAGCGTCCGGCGGGGACTTCTCCTTCCAGGTGCAGCCGTCTGGTGTGGTCTCTGTCCAAAAGCTGGCAATCAGAAGATCGTCGCTGATAAACGAAATCCGGGTGTCGGAGGCGAACCGAGGGCGCCGCCCGATATTCTCGATATACCCCTTGGGGCGAAGATCGACTCGCCAAATTGCGCCTGCGCTCGGATCGCCTTCGCCCGCGAACGTGCCAGGAGCGCAGGCTGACAATATCGCGAGGACGACTACCACAGCCAAGCACGGTCTGGAGGGTCTGTCCTCCATATCCACCTCCTAACTCTCGGGCTGCACATAATTTTTGCGGACGACAGGGACGAAAGAGCCCCCTGCTAATTCCGGCCGTCGCCCCTTTGAGAAGTGAGGACGCCGGTCAATCACAGGAAACTCGACGCGGAAATTACCGACTGGGGGCTGTCTGGACCCACGCGGGATTATTCCCGTACTTCGACTGCGTTTTTGGTAGGGACAACTGGCTGGTCTCCGTTTTGGCCCCTAATTTTTTCGAGCCGGAATCTCCAGGTATTGACGATACCAAATATAAGTCAGGTACATCATCGAAAGCACAATCAGGGGCAACTTCCATCCGAGCGAGCGGCTCAAGACGCTGATTAAGCCGGCGATAGCCGCGCCCACCAGATAATAGGGAAACGTCCAGGCATTGCAATTTCTCCAAGTCTCCCTGAATGGTTTCTGCTCGGCAAGCGAAACCACGGCGCTCACGAGTCCCGTGTTACTCAAAAAATAGAGTGAGGCGGCAAGAGCCAAGAGTACCGGTATAGATTCCACGTCCGCTCGTGGCAAGATGCTGTGAGAGCCCCAGTAAGCAACGCCGACACTGATGGCCAAGCTGGTGGTGTTAAAAAGAATTTGCACTGGCTTCGGCCGTCGCCGGGGTTTCCAGATCGACTGGACCAGCGCTGCCGCAGAAGCCATCGTGAGTGTTTCCGTAAAGTTGAGGTCGGCAATGCCAACGAGGATGAACAGAAAGCTCACCGAGATAGTACCGGTGAAGCCCGGCAGACTCACTTTCAGCGTCGAGGCTAGCAAGGCGAGAAACGAAAACACGAGGAAGCGCGTTGGGTCCGGGAAAGTACCGCGGGATAGAGCGAGAGCTAGGGTAGCCAGTCCCAAGAGCGCGACGCAGGCGATGTACAATTTTGCATGGCTCGGCATCGACTAATCCCTGGTCAAAGCTATATTTGCACAACTCCTTGTGCTCAGGGCAGGTCTCCGTCGTCCGAATCACTGAGGGACTGGACGTCAGACGTGCCCCATACTACGCTGGTGCCCCACACCACACCGAAACCTTCATCCGTGCTCGTGCCCCAAACTACTGAGTCACCCCAGAGGATTGCAAGCGCGGCGCTGCTGCCTGCAGGAAGCACGGCGGTGCCCCACACCACCGAGGTTCCCCAGACAACCGCGCTGCCCCAGACGACGGATGCGTCCTGGACCAGGTAGACCGTGCCGGTGAGCGAATCATAGGCAACTTGGGGTGATTTGGCGCTTCCGCACGTAAGAGGCACTGTATCCGTATTGGATAGCGCTGCCGTGATATCCAGATAGCCCGCGCCCACCGCGAAGATATCAGACTGAATGAGGTAAATTGTGCCTAGCGTGTCCTGGCCCGTGGCGTACGGGGTGTATCCTTTCCACGCGGTCTTCATCAGTCGCGCTTTTACTTCGTCTGGCGTTAAGGTCTGATCCTGTTGAAGCAAAAGCGCGGCCGCACCACTCACCACGGGCGTCGCCATGCTCGTGCCGCTCAGCTGTAGATACGAAGCTGGCCCTTCGTTGCTGTTACACTGAGTAAGTGTGCTGTCGCACGGGTACACGGCAAATCGCGGATAGTTCTGCGGGATTGTGCTGCCCGGGGCAAGCAGCGAAACCACTCGGTTACCCGGTGCTACCAGGTCGGGTTTCGCGATGTGGTCGATCAGTGTAGGGCCTTTAGAGCTGTAGGTTGCGACGTTTTG
>QHZM01000490.1 GCA_003224665.1 Acidobacteriota bacterium | reverse complement strand
CGGCCTAGGGGCGATTTACGCGGCGAGCGGGCGCTACTCGGAAGCGATCCGGGAATATCAGTCCGGGCTCAACACTGATCCGGACGAACCCGAAGCGCTGGCGGCACTGCGGAAACTGTCGAGCCAGCTTCCGCCTCAAGGGTCGCCAAAACCTTGAGCCCGGAGTCGGGTTGCGGCCCGGCGTTTTGAACGGGCTGAATGCCAGAATGAATTAAGGTGACTTCAAGCAGAACCAGACTGGGGGCCACGACGGCCCTGAAGACCTATGAAATCCAAAAGCCCTGAGCCAGTTTCGGCCGCCTATGGCCCCGGGGCCAAATCGTGGGTCATCTCCCGCGCTTCAAACGCCGCGGTGGCGGGCTTTCTTGTGCTATGCGGCACCGTACCCTATGTGAACACGCTATTCAACGGCTTCGTCTATGACGATAACACGCAGGTGATGAACAACCCGTACATCCAGAGCTTTCGCTACCTGCGCGAAATATTCAGCACAACCGTTTGGTCCTACGTCGGCGTTCTGCGAGGGACGAACTACTACCGGCCGATGATGACGTTCGGATACCTGCTCGCCTACCAATTCTTCGGGCCCCTGGCATACGGATTTCATCTGACCAACATCCTTCTCCACACGGCGGTGGTTTGCGTCCTCTTCCTGGTCGCAGACCACATTTTTCAGGACCGATTTGTGGCCGTGGTGGCAGCAATTCTTTTTGCGCTCCATCCGATCCATACCGAATCGGTGGCGTGGATTGCGGCCGTCACGGACCTCGAGCTGACCCTGTTTTCACTCCTGACGTTCTGGTTTTTCCTGCGCGTGGCGCGGCGCGGCGGTGGACGGTCCGATGGGGCGCAAATTGGCCTGGTGGTCTCTTTCGTCCTTGCCCTCCTTTCAAAGGAGCAGGCTCTCACGATTCCATTGTTGGCCACGGCTTACGAACACATTTGCCGGGACGACCGCACTGAAACGACGCTGGGGCAGAAGTTCCTCCGGTACCACCTGCTCTGGCTTTTGAGCATTGCCTACATCGCGGTCCGGGTCCGTTTCTTCGGCGCTTTTGCTCCCATCCTGCAAAGGCCCGACCTCACCTGGTATCAGACTTTCCTCACCGCCGTGGAGCTCTCGGGACAGTATGTCCGGAAGTTGCTCTGGCTGGTCCAGCTCTGCGCGTTCTACGTCTTCCACAAGAGGTCGAGCCTCCTCGACCCGCACGTGGTAGGTGGCATGGCGACCCTGCTCCTCTATCTGGCCGCGCTCCTGGTCCTCTGGCGCCGTTCCCGCCTGGCGTTCCGCTCGATTGTGGGGGCTCGCGGCGTCGCGCGGGACCGTCTGGCGCAAGGCGATGGCCATCGCGCTGGGGAGTCTCGCCGCCCTTTGCTTTTTGCGGATCGTCGTGCGAAACCGCGACTGGCACGATGACATCGTCCTCTACAACCGCACGCTCGAACTCCAGCCGGACGCGTGGCACATCCGGAACAATCTGGCAGGAGCCTACTGGCTTCGCGGAAACGCTGCCGCCGCCGAGCGCGAATGGAACGAGGCCTTGCGACTCAAGGCGGAGAACCAAATCGTGCTCAGCAACCTCGGGCTGGCATACTCAAAGCAAAAGAAATATCCCGAGGCGATCAAGTACTTCCAGCGGGCGCTCGAAATCGACCCAAAACTTACGGACGGTCATCTCCACCTCGGCGAGGTTTACCTGGAACTGGGTCAAACGGAGCGGGCCGAATTCCAATTCCGCGCGGCCGTGGCCTTATCGCCTCTCAACACGCGAGCCCGCAACCGCTTGGGCCAGGTCTATCTTGACAAGGGACGGCTAGGTGAGGCGGAAGAGCAATTCCTTCGATCAGTCGAAAGCGAGGCCAATGCCACCGGGTACGACGGTCTCGGAGATGCGGAACTGGCCCGCAGCCCGCAGGGCAAGGCGGAACGGTACTTTGCGCGCGCCATCGCCGTCGATCCGTTCGACAGCCACGCGCACTTCAAGCTGGGCGAGCTTTACGCTAAGTCCGGCCGAAACGCAGAGGCAGTCCGAGAATATCAGGCCGGACTTATGACCGACCCCGCCAACGCGGAAGCGCTGGCCGCGCTAAAAAAGTTGACGCGTGAAGTCCGCGATGCCAAGACGCCTAAATCGTGATTTCCGGACTCGTCGCCAGACGCGCGCAGCCGTCTGGGTTGCCGTCTGGGGCGTTTCTGCAGCGAGCGGCGTCGCTCGACCCGCAGCCGAGGCGTCTCCTGCGGCGAGACTCGACCAATACCTGCGCAAATTCGAATCCAGTTACAGCAATGTGCGGAGCCTGCGTGCCCAATTCACCCAGAGCTACGACTGGGGAGGCAGGCGGCGCGTCGAGTCCGGCACCGTCGCCTTCGCCCGCGGCGGCAAGATGCGGTGGGAGTACCAGGAACCGAAAAAGAAACTTGTCGTGTCAGACGGGAAACAATTATGGGTCTATATCCCCGAGGAAATGCAGGTGACCCGCGCCTCGATGAAATCCAGCGACGATCCCCGCGTGCCGTTCCCACTTCTGCTCTCGAACTTCAAACTCCGCAAGGCATTTTCAAGAGTCGAGTTTGCCGATGGCGCAAGCAAGGTCGAGCCCCAGGACCAGGTTTTGCGGGGCCTGCCCAGACGAGGATACGAAGACGAATACCGCGAGGTGCTGATCGAATTGACTCCGGGGTTTGACATTCGCCGTCTGGTCGTCTTCTCTCCCGACAGCAGCGTAATGGAATTCACGTTCGGCCGCGTTCAAAAAAACCTCTCTCTCGACCCCGGCACATTCAAGTTTGCTCCGCCCGAGGGCGCGGAGATTATTGACCAGTAGCATGTTCGAGGGCGTCAATTGAAGGAAGCTGAAGGGTCGGGTCGAATTTAACTTTTAGCCCATTTCGCCGCCCTTCAATCCGAGAGGACGTGCGCTTCAATAGCGCGCGCCACGCCATCCTGGTCATTGGAAAGGGTCATTATCCACCCGTTTCTCCTAAGCCCCGGGCTGCTGTTGGCCATCACCACAGGGTGGCCCGAAAATTCAAGCATCTCGAGGTCGTTAAAGTTGTCGCCGATCGCCATGATTTCCTCGCGGTGAATCCCGCAGCGCTCAGCCCAAAGCTTCAGCGCGCTGCCTTTGGAACACCCCTTGTTCATGACGTCGAGGATTGAAGTATTCCGGTCAAGGTACTTCGTCCAAGTCAAATGGACCGAGGCGCCGGCGCTCGAGGCGCGGAGTAACGGCTCAACCGGCGCGATCCGGCTTGGCGGGCCACCGAACATGACCTGGTCAGGGTCGGTTGAAATCGCCGCCGGCAGGTCCGGGACTTGAAGAAGACACCGGGGACTGTTCTTGAGATACCACCCCAGCGGGCCTTCGGGGACGGCGCTTTCCTCCATGATGACTTGGCCGCGTTCGGAGGTGTCAAATATGGCGACGGCGTACTGCCGAAAATTCCACGCATCCTCAAGGACGCCGCGCGCAAGGTGCCGGGGGAGGCTTGTCCGGCCGCGGCCCGGAGGGCCTGACAGTTGGCCGCCGACAGTTCACTTTTTCCGTTCAGAAGCGTGCCGTCGAGGTCAACGGCAAGAAGACGGATGCGCATAGAGGCTCACCGGCTGCCCGAGGTCACTTATTCGTCGCTCGGTCATCTCTGCTGATCCATTGTAATTTGTCGGTCGTGGAAAAACGAGGTCAAGACGGAGCAAGCAGCCTCGGTCCACGACGCCACAGGTTTTGCATGACAAGCCGCGCGCGGCGGACCGATTACGCCGCCGGATAAGCGATGGGCAACTTGTCCCACCTCGAATGCGCCCGGTGCGCAAAACAGTTTGAGCCAGGAAAGATTTATAACCTGTGCCCATGCGGCGGTCCGCTCTTCGTCCGATACGACCTTCATCGCGTCCGAGCAATCCTCCCCGGGCCGGATGGGCTGAACTCCCAGCCTCCGACGCTCTGGCGCTACCGGCCAGTGCTCCCAGTGACGCACGACTCCTCAATCGTCTCGATGGGCGAGGGCTTCACGCCGCTCGTCCACGCAGCGCGCCTGTCCGAGAAGCTGGGGCTTCCCAACCTCTATTTCAAAGACGAATCGCGCAACCCGACAGGCAGTTTCAAGGCGCGCGGGCTGTCGGTCGCCTTGAGCATGGCCCGCGAGCTGGGGATAAAAAAGGTGGCCATTCCGTCGGCAGGAAACGCCGCAGGCGCGCTGGCCGCCTACGCCGGTCGGGCCGGGCTCGAGGCAGCCGTGTTTATGCCGGAAGATACTCCGCTGGCCAACCGGCTGGAATGCGCGCTTCTCGGAGCGGAAGTTGTCTTTGTCCCGGGGAGCATCAAGGATTGCGGTCAACTCCTGCGCGAGCGGGGCGGCGCCTGGTTTGATATGTCAACGCTCCGCGAGCCTTACCGGGTCGAAGGGAAAAAGACGATGGCGTACGAAATCTTCGAGCAATTGGGAGGACGCGTCCCGGACGTTATTGTTTATCCGACGGGCGGTGGTACAGGACTGATCGGGATGTGGAAAGGCTTCGAGGAAATGGAACACCTCGGCTGGATCGGCACGGCACGGCCCCGGATGTTCGCCGTGCAAGCGACGGGGTGCGCACCCATCGTGCGCGCCTTCGCCGGAGGGGCTGAGCGTGGCGAGGAATGGCTGAGACCCGAGACCGTGGCCGCCGGCCTGCGAGTGCCCGCGGCGATCGGCGACTTCCTGATGCTTCGCGTCCTGCGCGAGAGTCGCGGTCTGGCGCTGGCAGTCGAAGACCGCGCGATGCTCGACGGAGTCAAGGAGTTCGCCGAGACCGAGGGACTGGTCACTTCGCCCGAGGGCGGGGCCACGCTGGCCGCTTTGAAGCGGCTGCTTGCTGACGGTTTTCTTTCCGGGTACGAAACGGTAGTCCTGCTGCTCACCGCCACCGGATATAAATATCTCGAAGTGCTGGAGGCCCTACAGCACCCAAGAAAGATCTAGGCGCATATGCTCAAGACGGATCGCCTCTACTACACGGACTGCACCCTTCGCGAGTTCGAGGCGCGCGTGATGAAAGTGGACCGAGTGGCCGAGCGGTTCCGCGTTTATCTTGACCGGAGCGCCTTCTACCCGGAGTCCGGAGGGCAGCTCGCGGACCGCGGAACGCTTGCCGGAATGCCGGTGCTCGAGCTGGCTGACGACGGCGAGGCCATCGCCCATGTCCTCGAACGCCAGCCGCAAGGGGAGATCATAAGAGGAGAAATCGACTGGGCGCGCCGTTTTGATCACATGCAGCAGCACACGGGCCAGCACCTCCTCTCGGCGGCATTTGAGAAGACGGGAAACTTCGCGACGGCCTCGTTCCACATGGGGGAGGAAGCCTCCACAATCGATCTTAACTCGGACCGCCTCGGTCGCCGTCAAATTGAGGAAGCGGAAGACCTCGCCAACCAGGTTGTGTTCGAGGACCGCGCG
>QHZM01000492.1 GCA_003224665.1 Acidobacteriota bacterium | reverse complement strand
CGGCCTTTCAGGTCCTGCCCCGTCAGGATGCCCACCACGCCCCGCATGGACTGCGCCGCGGACGTGTTGATGGACTTGATCCGGGCGTGACCGTGGACGCTGCGGACAAAGGTCATGTGGACCATGTTGTCGAGCTTGATGTCGTCCACATAATGTCCCCGCCCCTGGATCAGACGGGGGTCCTCCTTGCGTTTGATCCGCTCCCCCAAGAGCTTGGCCATGTCTCACCTCGAGCGATGCAGTTGCCTTCTGGTGCCCGCTGTTCTTTCAGGCGGCAGCAAACCCGCGCAGTCGCGCGCAACGAGCGGACGCCCCGGGGCGCCGCGGCATTACTGGTTCATTTTCTGCGCGGCCCATTCAATAGCTTTCACGATGTGCTGGTAACCCGTGCAGCGGCACAAATTCCCCTCGAGCCCGCGCCGGATTTCTTCCTGGGTCGGATGCGGATTGCGACAGAGGATCTGGTATCCGGCCAGGATCATCCCCGGTGTGCAGAAACCGCACTGCAGGCCGTGCTCGGCCCAGAAGCCTTCCTGGAGCGGGTGGAGCTTGCCGTCACTGGCCAGTCCTTCGATGGTGGTGATTTCCATGCCGTCGGCCTGGACGGCGAACAGCGTGCATGACTTCACCGCATCGCCGTTCAGCAAGATCGTGCACGCGCCGCAGATGGACGTCTCGCAGCCGAGGTGGGTGCCGGTCAAGCCGGCAACGTCTCGCAAGTAATGCGCCAGCAGCAGGCGCGACTCGACGTCGTCCTCTCTCCAGGACCCGTTCACTTTGATTCGGATTTTCACCGGCTCACTCCTCCCCGGCCGACGCAGCCAGACCTGCTCGCGCCGTCAATGACGGTTCTCCCGCCCAACCGTCCTCCTCCGTCTCTTCTTTCCCTTTCAACCGCTGGATATGGGCCGACCGCGGGAAACGTCATTACCATCCGGCTTTTGGAGATGCGTAGATATATGACTGGCGCGGGAGATTGTCAACCTCCCCGTGCCGGGTTCAGGTACGTGCCAGACTTATTTTTTGGGCGGGGCCTCCACGAGGTGCTTGCGGAGGGCTCCGATCGAGCCCGGGGCGCGTTTGGCCATCCATTTTTCAAATTTCTCGCCCAGGGTCTCGAGGTTCTTCCACGCGAAAGGGTTTTCGTAAAGTTTGCGCGCTCCCGGAGCCAGATGCTTGATCTTGTCCCAGACCACCCACGCCTCGCTCGTATTTTCGAAAAAGAAGGTTTCCTCGATCAGGCCGTGATTGACGATTGAAGCAACCATCTCCCAGTAGCTCACCACCATCCGAAAAAAAGTGTGGCCTTCGGACCCCGCAGGGAAACGGCTGCGCAAATCTTCGAACGAGTCCACGTGGAATTCCCGAATGAACCATTCCCGGGCCCGGCGCAACTTCTCTTCGCGGCGCAGGTCGTAGATGCGGAGAGCGTCGGTCATCCCGACTTATTCAGTGACGCGACACTACTGGGAGTTACACATTAGTGCGACAGCCGTTTTCCGTCGCGGCGCTCCAGCCGAAGTTGTCGCTATAAAGGGACGCGCAGTGTTTACGCTTGGCCGACTTGAGGGCTTGTTCGATCTCCCGGTATCGCCGGCGGAGCACGTCGCACGCGCTCCGCCCCCAGCCCCCGCTCCTACGAGCCCTTTTTAGAATCGCCTATCCTACCACAACCCCTGAAGTCTATTAGCCCGGATTTCCGGTGGTGTCCTAATTTGAAAAAACGCCCCAAAACCAATGGATCTTCTTGTGGAGGACGCGCAATCCTCCAATGGCTATCACTTCATTTCGTTGTATTTTTCACAGTGGGCAATTGCGCCAGTGCGCAGCCGGAGGTCGCAAGACGAACTTGTATGAATTCTACCAGTCTGGTCGGTGTACTGAACGAAGCCGACAACAACCAGATTCCCATCTGCGGGCTCGATAGTGGAAATGTCGCGTTGGTACTCGGATTTAACGCAAATTAGAGATTCCAACTAGAATCATACTCAAAGGCCTAGACGGATCGCGGGCCCTTAACGGCGACCCCCTTCCACAAAACAGTCGCTCCGCAGGCCGGGCAACCGCGCACAAGTCCCTTTAACTTACGCATGGTCTGGATTTGCGTCTCGTCGACGTCGACCAGCTCGCGCATGCCGCATTGAGAGCAGCGCAACATGAATTGAACGGGCGTCTTAGCCTTCGAGCCCAGCCCAGGGTCGAGCGATTGGCTGGGCGTCCGGTCGACCGGTCGGCCGGGCGCCCGGTCGAGCTGTGGGCCGGGCTTCGGGACGGGCTTTGGGCCGGGGCGCGGCAGGGCACCCTCCCAAATATTTTCACTTGGATTCAAGCACTCGACGCCCCAAAAGGAGAACTCGCCCACCGGTTCGCCCACCTGGCGGACTACGCGAAAGAGCCCCTCGCGGTTGTTGTCCTGGCAGAGGACTCGAATCTCCTGCTCAGGGATCAGTTGCCTAGTCAGCCGAATCTTCGCGCCATGCGGGCTGACCTCCAATGTCGTCGAATCTTCGACGAAATCCTTGCCTTGAAAGTCCGTGCCAAAGACGCGGATCGCCAGCTCAAGCGCGCGGCGGGGAGACCGCCGCCGGTTAATCTTCGGCATTCGGATTTTCCCCGTTTCTCCGACGTTCCCCTGGAGGGCCATTTACCAATTTAAGCACACGTTACCCTAGGCCGGGAAACTCCACAATTGCCCATCAGTGCTTCGCCATTAAAATGTCGCCATTCGCCTGGACAAAGCCTCACGCGGTCAAGGCGATGCGCGCGGCGGGCTGGTCCCTCCGCCGGACGCCTTCTCCCCCTGCTTCTCAAGACCCTTCAGCAGGTCGGCAACCTGGCGTGCAATCAAGTCACGGACTTTGCGGAAATATTCGAGATCGTGGCCATAGGGATCCGGTATGTTCCATTCAATGATCTGGCCCTT
>QHZM01000236.1 GCA_003224665.1 Acidobacteriota bacterium | reverse complement strand
GATTTTCCAACGGTACGGCTTTCCAGTGGTTCTACACTTTTAATCGTGCCTTAACCACTTCAGACGCGGGAGGGTTTACAAACGGCGGCGCCGGTATAAACGAAGGCGGCCTGGGGGGAGCGGTGCCCGAAAACACCCAGATCCTTGGCGAGCCGAGCCTGACCTACGACCAGCGGCTTCGCCTTGTCTATTACAACTCGACCACGATCCCACCTCATCGCATCCGATTCAACGGCGTCGTCGGTCTGCCCTTTGGCCGGGGCAAGAAATTTGGCGGGAACGTGTCGGGTCCGCTCAACCAACTGATCGGTGGGTGGCAGGTTGCCACGATCGGGGAATGGCTGGGTGGCTTCTGGCAAAGTGTCTCGACCAGCCGGTTCCAGACAGGCGATCCCCGGCTCGCTGCCGGCCAGCGGCCCGAGTTTACCTTTAATGGCGATGACCAGGTTTTGTGGTTCCTGGGAGACGTTAACCTCTCCTCAGCGACCAATGTCACGGGTACAAACCCGACAAACCTCGTGCCGGTGGATCGGAGCCAGAGAGTTGTGCGCCCATACGGACCGGACTGTGGTGGCAGCTTCAATAACAACCGGTTGGCAGTGCCGCTGGCAAACGGGGACTGTTTCAACGCCAGCGCTGGGGACTTCTACAATTCCAGTCCGAGAGCCAGCATCATGGGTCCGGGCGCCTGGAATACAGATCTCTCGGCCTTCAAGAACTTCAAGATCAAAGACCGGGCGAACATACGATTTACGGCGGATTTCTTTAACGCCTTCAACCACCCGAACAATAACCCTCCCAGCTCAACCACGGGACTGCAAAACCTGCGTTTCCAGGCAAACGACCCTCGGATCATTCAATTCTCGCTCCGGGTGGATTGGTAGCCATTCAGCCGTTACGGACCCGAGGCCCCCGGTCAGGCAGTTCCTGGCAGGGGGCTCCGAGGCTTTCGCATTTATCGGGCAGCAATCTCCCGGTGAAAACGACACCGAGAACAATCAAGCCTTTAAGCCTTGTTTTCGTTTTATGGATATGGGCGGCGCCAGCTTTGTGCCGCGCGCCTCAGACGAAGGCCCCGCGAGCAGAAGATCAACTGAACGAGGGGACTCAGCTTTTCGAGAAGGGTCGTCTCAAGGAAGCGGTAGCTGCCTTTGACCGCTTTAAGCAAACCGCCCCCCAGGACCCCCGCCCGTACTTTTATTCCGGCATGGCACTCGCTGAAGCTGGGGAACTCAATCGAGCGGCATCGGAATTACAAGAGGCTGTTCGCCTGTCTCCTGACCAGCCGGAGTATCGCCTCTACCAAGCCAACGTTTTCGCTCAGCTCAAGCAGAAGGACGCTGCCCTCGGGGCACTGGGGATCTTCGCGAAGCAAGACGAGGCAGAACAACTGCCCGCGAGCTGGCTCCTGCTCCTGGCCGAAGTCTACTTACGTTTGGATAAAATCGACGATTCCTTGAGAATTCTTGACCTCTGCGGCCCGCGATATCCGAATGATCCCCGCGTCTATTTTGACCGCGGCAAGGTATACGTCGCGCTGGGCCGCTTGGATCTCGCCCTGGAATCGTTCCGGAAGAGCATCGAAAAATCGAGCGATAACCTCGCGGCTTACTTTGAGCTTGGCAAGCTCCTCTACCAGCGCAACGAACTGGCAGCCGCCAAGGAAGTCCTTCTCGAAGCCGTGAAGCGGGACAGAACCAATCCCGAGTACCTTTATAAATTGGGGGTCGTATGCTTGGCGCGCGATGAAGTTGAAGAGGCCGTCGAATATTTTAAACGCGCGGAGCCCTCCGCTTCCGACTTTCCGGAAATCTACTTCGCTCTGGGACGTGCCTACCGGCACAAGGGAGATCGGACTTTAGGCGACGAGTACCGAAAAAAGTTCCAAGAAACAAAATTGGCCCAGCGACAAAAGGATGACCGGAATCGCGTGGCCGATCGATTTGTGGCTCAGGGAGAGAGGCAGCTTGATCAAGGACATTCAGCCGAAGCCCGCGCCTTGTTCGAGCAGGCCGTTCAAGCCGATCCGAGGCGATGGGATCCTCATGGTTACCTGGCCGAGATGTTTCTTTCTTCCGGCGACTTGGAACATGCCTATCCACACCTTGTCAAGATGGAAGAGATTGATCCCGACTCCGTGGTGGGCAATTTTTTGATGGCGAAATACTGGTACGGGCGGAAGGATTTCGAGCGCGCACTCGGCTATGCAGAGAAAGTTGAGTCCAGCCGCCCGGGTAATTCGGAGCTGCGAAACCTTCTTGGCGACATCTACCAAGGACTCGGTCAAAAGGAAAAGGCTTTACGGGAATACCAGGCGGCGGTTCGCCTGGCTCCAGACCGGGCCGATTTTCGCGAAAATCTAAAAAAGCTTGAAATGGTGGGAAATCCCCAAAGGCATTGAAATGTTTTGCGCTCCGCTTTTTGCCACTTCCGGCGCCATGTTAGGTCAGCGGATTCAGTAATCGGATACGTCAATGGAATCATCAAAACGCTCCCTGAAGCAGAGCCTGATCAACTCCCGAATTCTCCCTCCCCTGATCCCTGCAGCCCTGGTGTTGCTATTGTGCTTCAGCGGAGATCAGGCAACAAGCGTCCCTCCGGATGGGAATCCTCAGTTGGGGACTTTGATCAAAGAGATTGCCTCTGAGGTCAATCCGGAAGAGGCAATGCAATACATGCGACGGATCTATGCCACGGACCGGTGGTTTACTTTCCCAAAATTTCGAGAAACGGCGGATTATCTCCAACGAACGATGAAGCAGAATGGCTTCCGGGACGTCGAGCTGGTCGAGGCGCCTGCTGATGGCGTGAGCCAGTTTGGATTCTGGACCATGCCCCTGGCATGGGATGTCAAGCAAGCCCACCTGGAAATTGTTCGTCCTGCGGTTTCCGCGAAGTTCCGGGTCCTGGCCGATTACAGGCAGGTACCCACTTCGCTCGGAATGTGGAGTGGACCCACTCCACCCGGCGGCGTGACGGCGGAAGTGGTCGTGCTGAAAGCGACGTCCCCAGCCGCAATTGACAAAGAGAACCTGAAAGGCAAGCTGGTGCTGACGAGCACGAACCCGGCCGGCATCAAATGGCAGCTCGCCAGGAAGGGGGCCCTGGGCGCCATCAACGCCTTCACAGAGAATGCCGATCTGAAGGACGGACGACAGTGGATCAACGCCTGGGGCGACAAAGGTTGGGCCTTCACAAAAGGCAGCTCGCCGCTCCTCTGCTTTTCGATCACGCCGCGCCAGGCGGCTTTTTTGCGCCGGCTCATGGCCCGAAACTCCAAAGTGTACGTCAAAGCCGTAGTTGACAGCCGCACCTACTCCGGAACCTATCCTTATGTGACCGGCATCCTCCCAGGGACTGAACCCGAGGAAGAGGTGTTAACGCTGGGCCACACTTCGGAACAGGGAGCCCAGGACAATGCAACAGGCGTCTCTGCCATGCTCGAGTCGTTGGCGACACTCAACCGTCTCATCAATGCCGGCAAGTTACCCAGACCTCGTCGGAGCATCCGCATCCTGGCCATGGGAGAGCTTTATGGTTCAATGCACTATCTCACCATGAACCCCGAGCGAACTCGGCGGACGGTGGCCGCCATGTGCCTGGACACCCCCGCAGGCTTTTACCATCTTGCCGGGACGGAGTACACGTTTTACATGGATCCGCACGTTGCGAAGTCTTATGTCGATGCTTTCATCTTACACGTTGCTGCGACTTATCTTTCCAGCCTCAGGCCGCCCCGACCCTGGCATTGGAGGCCATTCACCCCGGGAACCGACAGCTACCTGAGTGATCCGACGATCGGGACCCCGACGGTGTGGAGTTACAGCGGCAGCGGTATCCACACGCATCACAACAGCGAAGACAAACCCGAGACGGTGGATCCTCTCTCCCTTCGTGATCTCTCCGTGATCAACGCTGCTTTCTTGTACTCCCTGGCCGCCGCTGGCGAACCGCAGGCCAACTGGCTCGCTCAATTGGCGCTGACACGGGGTGAGGAAGAGATCCTGAGCGCGGCCGCGCCGGTTTTGGAAAGCATTTCTGCCCTGCAGAGCGGGCATGAACTGGAACAGACTCTGGCCGAGGGACTCGAAAAGATCGATTACCAGGTTGACCGCGAAAGTCAGGCTGTTCTTTCAGTCATGCGCCTGGTACCCGAAGCGCGACGCGAATCCGTCGAGCATTCTCTCAATTCTCTCCGAAGGGAAGTCCGGCGCTTCGGCGAGGAGCAGTCGGACCGGCTGCGAGCCGCAGCCAATCAAAGAGGCGCCGAGCTGGGAATCGCCCAGCCTGTCGTGCCGACATCTGCGGGGCCGGACGAAAAAATGGCGGAAGCGTCCGCCATTGTTGTAAAGCGGAAAAGGTTCGGCACGATCCCTCTGGATGAGCTCCTCCCAGATCAACGAGATGGATATCCATCGGGTGCATGGGATATCGTTGCGATTACGGCGTTGTACTGGTGCGATGGTCATCGGAGTATTGCCGAGGTCATTCGCCTCACTCGGCTGGAGCTGGGCCCTGCCGACTTCGATTTCGCGGGATATTTCCGTTTCTTGGAAAAGCACGGCTATGTTGAATTCCTGAAACGGTAACTTCAGGTGTGTGGAGGAGGAAGCCCGATGAAAGTCCTCTCAGCCAAGGGTCTTCGCCTGCTGGCCGCAGCATTTTTTTGCGTGATGGTCATCGTCGCCGTGCGCCTAGGCTACGCGGGAGAAATAGTATTGCCCTCCACGGCCCTGGAGCGTGAGGGACCTGTCCGGATGGCGTACCGCACGGGTTCTCTCGTGACCGGCAAGGGGGAGCTATCCGTCAAGTGGACTGACGTCTACGGCCGGGTCGTCGAAAATCGCAAGATTCCGTTTGTCCTGACCGACGAATCGGAGGTGGGCTTCACGCTTGACCTGCGCCGGGCAGTGGCAATGCGGAATGAACTAACCGTCCATTTCTCTCTGGAGGGCGTGAACAAGAAAGGCGAGCGAGATCACCGGGAAGAAGACGCGCAGACTTCCTTCGTCGCTCGGCCGCCCGACCGCAAATGGTGGGACTACTCGATCATCATGTGGCAGGACCATACCGCCGAGCACTACGCGCTTTTGAAAAGCCTCGGGATCAACGCCGCAATGTACAGCGGCAAAGCTAAGACCCCACCCGAGGACCTGTTGAAAACCGACCTGCGCTGGTACGCGGAGAACGTGGCGACGGATTTCTATGCGGAGTATCACCGTTGGTTCCCCGATCGGCCCGTGCACTGGAAATTTCAGGAAGCTAAGGAACTCTACCGGAAGGACCCCGCGAGCAAAGAAGCCTTCAAGCGTCATCCGAGCCTGGTCGATCCGGAATGGCTCCGCCGGATTCACGACCGACTGGCCGAGTCCGCCCGGATCAACTCACCGTACCGCCCGCTCTTTTACAACCTGGGAGACGAATCGGGGATTGCCGACCTCGCCGCGTACTGGGACTTCGATTTTTCCGATCAGTCGCTCGTTGAGATGCGCCGATGGCTGGAGGAGCGCTATGGCACGCTCGACGCTCTGAACCAAGAGTGGGGAACTGGCTTCGGGCGGTGGGAACTGGTTACGCCCATGACCACCAACGAGGCGATGAAGCGCACCGACGACAACTTCTCCGCCTGGGCCGACTTCAAGGAGTGGATGGACATTTCCTTCGCCCGGGCCGTCAGGATGGGCGTGGATGCCGTCCGCTCCGTCGATCCAGACGCCTACGTGGCGCTTGAGGGAACGCAATTGCCCGGCTGGGGTGGATACGACTACGCACTCCTGGCGAAGATCCTTACGGCGATCGAACCATACGACTATGCGTGCAACGTGGAGATCATTCGTTCCCTCAATCCTGAAATGGCGGTTGTGACGACATCTGGAGGAGGCGGGCCATGGGAGAAACTTCGGGTTTGGTATGAACTGCTCCACGCGAGCCGCGGCCTGATCCTTTGGGACGCCAAGTCGGAGTATGTTCAAAAAGACGGTTCGATTGGTCGGCGCGGTCGTGAAGCGGAGCCCTACTACAACGAGATCCGCAGCGGAATCGGCGCGCTCGTAATCAACAGCAGGCGAGTGGCCGACCCCATTGCCATCCACCATTCCCAGGCCAGCCTGCGAATCGCCTGGATGCTCCAGCACAAGCCCGAGGGCGAGGCATGGGTCAATCGCACCTCCAGCTCTGACGAGAAGGACAGCAGCTTTCGATGGGTGCGTGAGTCCTACTGCCGCCTCATCGAAGACCTTGGCTGGCAATACAATTTTGTCGACTCCGCAATGATCGAGCAGGGAGAGTTGTTAAGTCGCGGTTACCGGGTCCTGATCCTGCCGGACTCGAGCGCGCTCTCCGCGGCGGAAGCGAAGGCCATGCGCGAATTCGTGGAGCAAGGTGGCGTGTTGATTGGCAATGGCCATCCCGGCGCCTTTGATGAACACGGCAGGAGGCTTCCGCAACCGCAACTCGCCGACCTTTTCGATGCGCAATCCGCCGCACCTTTTACGGTACGCCATCTCGGGCAGGGAAAGGCGATTCATTTAAATGTCGAAGTCTTAAACTACTATCGCGACCGGCTCCTGGGCAAAGAGAAGGACCTTTACCAGTTGATGGGCAGTTTGTTGAGAGAAAATTTGGAAAATCCCCCGTATGCCGTCACCGATCCATCGGGCGCTCCCGTTGTCGGCATCGAGACTCAGGTCTTTCGCAACGGCGGCGTGACCATCGTCAGCCTGCTCACGAATCCTCAGCTCTCGGTCTCCGACCTTGGTCCGCCGGAGGCCATCTCGAACCGGCGCTTTGAGAGTCCGCGCACAGTCGTACTAACCCTGCCGGACGAGTTTTTCGTTTACGACGTCCGGGCCACGAAGGCGCGGGGGAAAATGAAGAAGATCAGCGTCAACCTGAACCCTTATGAACCCAGCGTCTTCGCAATCTCTCCGGAAGCCATTCCGCGGCTCAGGCTGCTGGCGCCGGACCGAATTGGCCGTGGTGAGACGGGTCAAATCGGAGTGAGCTTTTCCGGAATTTCGCCCGCGGCCACCCATGTGTTTCACCTGGACGTTGTGGACCCGTCGGGAAAGATCGTCCCGCAGTACTCCGGAAACATCCTCGCCCCTAACGGTCATTCGGCGAAACTCCTGCCTCTGGCCCTGAATGATTCCCCGGGCAAGTGGGAGGTCCGCGTTAAAGACCTCATGAGCGGTCAGACAAGAGTCTCCACCCTCGAATTATATTGAGCGTGGGAACGCTCCCTGGATACCCCGAAACGCGAACAGAAGACGGAATAATTATTTCAGCTGCACGGAAAGACTTGCCATTTTCTTATTGTGGCTTGTTCGTCGATTTGTGCAGAGCCCCAACGGAAGGACAGTCAGCCCGCTTCACGCTCGGTACGGCTTTCTAACGAGCTGTCCATACCTAGAACTTCGTCCACGTTGAATTCAGGGAAGTTGATGGTGTCCCTGCCGATAACTCATCCGCGGTGAATTTGTGGAAGTTACGCGATTTCAGCAGCCGAATCATTGTGCGCACTCCATCGCGGGGACTATTGTGGGGACTCTTCCCGACCGTGTCTGGCGACTTACGGCCAACTGATAGATGCGGATTGGTTTCGCCTTAAGGAAGCCTACGGCAAGTAATTCTTGCCTTGGACGGGAACCCACACGTGGAGTGAAGGCCGCAAGTGAGCCACTCGAACGTCTTCAGTACAGAAGTACCATACCAAGCGAAACCACAAAGATTTAGCATGAGGAAACCAGGCAACTTCCAAGATTTGGTTTTGGATGGGCGGGTACCGTCAGCCAGGGCCGGGAATACCTTCAAGGGAAGGGAGGATCATGTTAAGGAAAGTCCCTTGCACGTTGCTCATGCTATTTGGAACTCTGCCGCTCTCGGTGGGCGATACTTCACACCTCCAGAGCGTGTTGACCGTTTCAAGCCCGGCAGACTTTGAGTCAGCGTTCTCATTTGTAATGCGACACGAGGACCCTGGACTAAACGGGATTATAACGGTCGATCAAGGTGGGCGGACCCGGTTCGGCGTGTCCGAAAAAGCACACCCAGAAGCCTGGAAGAACGGCCCTCCGTCGTTCGACGATGCACTGAAATTGGCCCAAGTTGAGTTTTGGGACCGGCATAGGCTGCGATTAACAGGCAGGAGCCCGCGGATTTCCTGCGAGCTCTGTCACATCATCGAAAGCTCTTTTACAAGCATCTCGCTGACGAAAACAGAGTCAACGCAAGATGGCTTCCTATTTGGTTGCAACGAGCGGCAGATGGGGTGCCGGAGCCACAAGCATGATGCGTGCCTACCAATAACTCCGTCCGTGTTGAAATTATTGATGTTTGGCGGTCTCGACTGCTAATCTTCCCACCCATGCGAACCGTGCTTCTTCCTTTGAAACATCTGAGCCGCCGCCTTGATGCCGTGCTGGCGAGCGTAGCCGACCAAACTCAAGCGAAAGTTAAAAGGGTTCTTCATTTCCCGAATCAGGTCGAAGTAGCGAGGCGGACCGGTCATGGCCCGCCGATTTTAAAGCCGTTTGGCGGCCGCCTTGCTCGCCCCCCAGCAAGGCAGCCATCTCTCTCCTCCGCTTCTCACTCACACCCTTCAACCCCACAGGGGGGATACGATGTACCCTTCCAATTCCATCATCACCTCTGGGTTGCCACCGCAATTTCTGATATGGTATTGTTTTGCAAGTTTTGTGCGCAGTCAGGGCTGACTTTTTGGCGGATAGACAACCATGACTATCCATCGAACCTTGAGGCTCATCGCCATTGGTACAGTTTCCATCGGTTTCGGACTGCATGCCCTGAGACTAGTGGCACAACCACAAGGGACGCCTGAAAAGGACCTCGCCACCTCCAGAAAGGTTGACTTCCAAAAGGATATCCAGCCGATTTTCGAGAAGTCCTGCTATAGCTGCCACGGACCGAACATGCAGATGAACGGCCTGAGGCTGGACACAAAACAATCTGCTTTTGCGGGTGGAAAGTCGGGCAAGGTGATCTTGCCGGGCAAGGCGTCGGAAAGCCCGCTTTATCGGCGGGTGGCGGGAATCGGAGATTTGGCCCGGATGCCGTTCGGCAATCCGCCTCTCGATCCTGCGCAGATTGAGCTGATTCGCATCTGGATCGATCAAGGCGCGGACTGGCCCGATAGCGCGTCAGCGAAGCCAGTCGAGATCAATAAACACTGGGCCTTTATCGCCCCCAAGCGCTCACCCTTGCCCAAGGTTAATCATCGTACCTGGCCGAGGAATCCCATCGACTATTTCATCCTCGCTCGTTTGGAAAAAGAAGGGCTCAGACCCTCGGCGGAAGCAGATCGCGTGACCCTGCTCCGCCGGCTGAGCCTTGACCTGATTGGGCTTCCTCCGACACCAGGGGAGGTGGATGCCTTTCTCGCCGACAAGAGCAGGAACGCCTACGAGAAACAGGTTGAGCGTCTTTTGCGATCACCTCATTATGGCGAGCGTTGGGGCCGAGTCTGGCTCGACGCAGCGCGCTATGCCGACTCGGACGGGTATGAAAAAGACAAGACCCGGAAGGTCTGGTTTTACCGGGATTGGGTGATCAACGCCCTCAACCGGGACATGCCCTACGACCAGTTTATTGTCGAACAGATCGCGGGTGACCTCGTTCCGAAGGCGACTCAGGACCAAATCGTAGCGACCGGCTTCCTGCGCAACTCCATGCTGAACGAGGAGGGTGGCATTGACCCGGAGCAGTTTCGCATGGAAGCCATGTTTGACCGAATGGACGCCGTCGGGAAGGGAATCCTAGGCGTCACCATCCAGTGTGCCCAGTGTCACAACCATAAGTTCGATCCGCTTACGCAGGAAGAGTACTACCGCATGTTCGCATTTCTGAACAGCAGTCACGAAGCGAACATTGCCGTGTATACACCGGTAGAGCAGATGAAGCGTGCGGAAATCTTCCGGAAGATCCGCGAGATCGAGGCCGGGCTCCAGCACCGTTACCCCGATTGGCAGGAGCGGATGGCCAGGTGGGAAGACCAGGTCACACACAACCAGCCGGAATGGATCGTTCGGTTGGAGCTGCTGAACGATCCCAACCTGCCTCAGGGCGGCCCAGGCCGGTCGATCAAGGGGACCTGCGCGCTAACGGAGTTCGAAGTGGAAACCGCCCCGACCGACGCTCCGGACAAGGTCACAAAAGTGAAGATCGCCAACGCCACTGCCGACGTCAACCCGCCCGAGACGCTTCTTGAGCCCATTTTCGATGACAAGAGCGGAAAGCGCCGTGTGACAGGTCCCATCGAATACGCCATTGATGGGAAGGATGAGACTGCCTGGGGAATTGACGCCGGGCCCGGGCTTCGTAATCAACCGCGGAAGGGGGTGTTCACGGCGGAGACCCCCATCCCCAATCCGGGCGGTACGCTGCTGACGTTCTACTTAACTCAGAACCATGGCGGATGGAACAGCGACGACAATCAAAATAACGACCTGGGGCATTTTCGCCTCTCGATCACGAACACGCCCGGTGCGACGGCCGATCCGCTGCCCATGAAGGTTCGCGAGATCTTCTCAATTCCTCGCGAGCAGCACACGCCGGCGCAGGTACAGGCTATGTTCAGTTACTGGCGAACCACCGTTCCCGAATGGATGGAGGAGAACGAGAAAATCGCGGCATTGTGGCGTGAGCATCCCGAAGGCTCCTCGCAGCTGGTACTCCAGGCCCGCGAGGAGGCGCGCAAGACCCACACCTTGACGCGCGGGGACTTCCTGAAACCTAACAAACTCGTGACTCCTGGTGTGCCCGCCTTCCTCCATCCTTTGCCTCGCGACTCGTCCTGGCAGGGAGGAGAGCCCACGCGGCTGACGTTCGCAAGGTGGCTTGCGGATCGTAACTCCCCGACGACGGCCCGCTCCGTCGTGAATCGCATCTGGCAGGCCTACTTCGGCATCGGGATCGTGAGTACGAGCGAAAATCTGGGGACTCAAAGTGAGCCGCCGTCGCATCCGGAACTTCTGGATTGGTTGGCGGTCGAGTTCATGGACCGCGGCTGGAGTTTGAAGGTGCTCCACCGCCTGATCGTGACCTCCGCCACCTATCGTCAGTCCTCTCGATTGACGCCGGAGCTTTACGAACGCGACCCGTACAATCGTCTGCTGGCCCGCGGTCCGAGATCCCGAGTCGACGCGGAAATTGTACGGGACATTGCGCTGGCGGCGAGCGGTCTACTCAACCCCAAGGTGGGAGGTCCCAGCGTCTATCCACCGGCTCCGGAATTCCTGTTTGTCCCCCCGGCGAGTTACGGTCCGAAGCCCTGGCACGAATCCACGGACGAAGATCGCTATCGCCGCGCTCTTTACACTTTCCGCTACCGTTCCGTACCCTATCCCATGCTGCAGATTTTCGATGCTCCGAATGGGGATGCTTCCTGTGTGCGGCGCGCCCGCTCGGATACCCCGCTGCAGGCATTGACGACCCTCAACGAGCCGCTGTTCCTGGAAACCGCGCGCGCGCTGGCAGCGCGAACGCTGCGGGAGGGCGGGATGACGGATCGGCAGCGCCTCGCCTATGCCTTCCGCCGTTGTCTTTCAAGACGGCCCAGTCGCGACGAAGTATCCGAACTCCTGGCGATTCTGAATAAGGAGACGAAGCGTTTTGGCGAGGGTCAGTTAAGCCCCTGGGACCTGGCGGGAGCAAGTCCGGCCTTGGCGCCGTTGTTACCCAAAGGGATTACGCCCCCTCAGCTGGCCGCGTGGACAGCCGTCTCGCGCGTCTTGCTGAACTTGGACGAAACGATAACCAAGGAGTAGGCTCGAAGGAGAGGTACGATGAATTGCCAGGATCATTTCTATCGAGACGCTGACCCGAAAGAGGTCACGCGACGCTGGTTTCTTCAACAGTGTGGCGTAGGCCTGGGTGCGATGGCGCTCGGCCAACTTCTCGCCGAGGCGGGGTTTGCTGCGCCCGCCGGCGCCCAATCTGCTGATCCGCTCGCGCCCAAACACCCTCAATTTACCCCGAAGGCCAAGCGCGTCGTTTTCCTCTTTATGGCAGGGGCGCCGAGCCATCTCGAACTTTTCGACTACAAGCCCCAACTGGCCAAATTCGACGGGACGCTGCCCCCTCCCGACTTGGTCAAGGGCTACCGGGCCGCCTTCATCAATCCGAGCTCCAAGCTGCTCGGCCCGAAGTTCAAGTTTGGCAAACAGGGAAAGTGTGGGGCGGAAATCTCCGAACTGCTCCCCCATTTGGCGCAGGTCGTCGATGACGTCGCGATCGTGAAGTCGATGGTCACCGACGCGTTTAACCACGCGCCCGGCCAGCTCTTGATGAATACCGGAACGCAACAATTTGGGCGGCCGAGCATGGGAGCCTGGGCGGTCTACGGCCTTGGTTCGGAAGCGAAGGATTTGCCCGCGTTTGTCGTGTTCAGCTCAGGCAAGAAAGGTCCGAGCGGCGGCAATTCCTGCTGGGGGAGTGGGTTCCTGCCCACCGTGTATCAAGGCGTGCAGTTCCGGAGCAGCGGCGATCCGGTCTTGTATCTCTCCAACCCGCGCGGAGTGGACGACGAACTCCAGCGCGACACTCTGAAGTCAATCAATAGCCTGAATCGGATGCGGCTGGACGTCACGGGCGACCCGGAAATTGCCACCCGCATTAGTTCATTCGAAATGGCTTTCCGGATGCAATCGAGCGCGCCGGAGCTGATGGACTTGTCGCGCGAGCCGAAGCACATCCTGGAAATGTATGGCGCTGAGCCGGGCAAAGCGTCGTTTGCCAACAACTGCCTGCTCGCCCGGCGGCTGCTGGAACGCGGAACCCGTTTCGTTCAGCTCTACCATGAGGCCTGGGATCAGCACGACCGGCTGGTCGAAGACATCCAGCAAAACTGCAAGGACACCGACCAGGCGTGCGCCGGTCTCATCCAAGACCTCAAGCAGCGCGGAATGCTCGACGACACCCTTGTGATCTGGGGCGGTGAATTCGGCCGAACTCCTATGGTCCAGGCGAGCCAGGGCGTTGCTAACGGTCGCGACCACCACCCTAACGCCTTCACCATGTGGCTGGCAGGCGGGGGCGTCAAGCCCGGCATCACGTTGGGCGAGACCGACGAGTTTGGATTCAACGTCGTCAAGGACCAGGTGCACGTTCACGACTTACACGCGTCCATCCTGCAATTGTTGGGATTTGATCACACAAAACTGACCCACCGCTTCCAGGGGCGAGATTTCCGTCTCACCGACGTCCACGGGAACGTGGTGCAGAAACTCCTCGCCTGACAAGTAAGGAGCGTCGGCCTCAGCTCGAGAAACTTAGAAACAACGCGCGCTAAGCCGAGCGTAGTTGTGCGAACCCGTCCCGCCTCAGAATATCCTGTGTCTACCAAAAATCCCATTCGTATTGAATCTAAGGAAGTTATTGGACATGCCCGGACAAGCCAGCATCCATCCTGTAGCCGGCTTGAGCGGATCCGAACGCGAGACCCCTGGCCTGGAAGGCAAGTAGCAGCGAAGTGGTACTCGCTTTTGGATCTCTTGCGAAGATAACGGTCTATGTCTTTGGATACGTGGAGGTTATGGCGCGCCCGGGGTCATTCGAGCACCCGGCCCCTCGCCTCGTAGGCAGGCCAGCTTTTCGCATTCTGTCGATGCTTTCCCATATTTTCCGTACGCTTACACAAGTTCGGGGAATCTGCATTCGCTCAAAAAAGATCCCCTTTTGGCTCAGTCACATAGATTTTTGGCACATTTTTGGCACAGGGTAGTAATTGTCGACCGGATCGCGAGCACTTCCAGAAATCGAATCCTACTGAATTTTTCGGACCACACCGGCAGGAATTTTTCGCGGACCACACCTGCCTGGCCCCAGGTAGGGCCTACAGAACAGGTTCTACCACTGTCCTCGAACTGTCCGTCAGGCCGATTGATTCCTTCCAAATATGGTTAATAATCTTCCTAAGGCTGATGTTGGGGAGGTCGTAACCAAAGTCAGCGCCGGGAAGGCAGTAATTTGCGGCTTCCATAACCGCCATTGAGGAGTGCCCAGATGAAAATCATCGGTCTGCTTCTAACCGTAATCGGCCTATTGGGTCTTTCAGGTGCCCAGGGACACAGCGAGATCCATCGGCGGGCTGGGAAGCCTGCGACGACGGCTGGAGCATCCGGCCCCACGCAACAGGCCCGGCTGCTTGCGACTTACGGCAAACTGCCATTAAGCTTCGAGGCGAATCAAGGCCAGACAGACCCTGAAGTGAAATTCCTGTCGCGGGGAAGTGGGTACACGCTTTTCTTGACCTCCAATGAGGCGGTGCTGGCCTTGCGGAAAGCAAGCCAAAGACCGAGAAATCCGAATTCGAAAATGGAGTCTCCTTACTTGTCACCTGCGACTGCTCTTTTGCGCATGAGGCTTGCGGGCGCAAGCGCGGAACCACGCGTGCTGGGCCTGGAGGAACTGCCAGGGAGGAGCAACTACTTTATCGGCAATGATCCAAAGAACTGGCGGACGGACGTGGCGACCTACGCCAAGGTTCGATACGAGGACATCTATCCGGGGGTCGACCTGGTCTACTACGGTAATCAGGAACAATTGGAATATGACTTCATGGTTGCCCCGGGAGCCGATCCGCGAGCCATAAGGTTGCGATTCGCGGAGGCAACCCG
>QHZM01000491.1 GCA_003224665.1 Acidobacteriota bacterium | reverse complement strand
ATCTCTTCGGCGGACGCCTGGAGCGTCGATTCGGTGCGCGCGCACAGAGCAAGTTTTACTCCTTCCCGCGCCAAGCCTTCCGCCACGGCCTTCCCCAGACCTTGACTGGATGCCGCCACAATTGCCACTCGATTTTTCAGACCCAAATCCATATTTCGCCTCGCAGAAAGCAGGAATCCACTGTTGCTCCGACTCGACTTCGCCCTACCCCGGCCTCTTCATTTTTGCGGCTCACCGGCGGGCCCCAATGTAAACCGGCCACTCAATTGTCCTCGGCTTGCGACCTCCCAGCCTGCGTCGCGCTTCATCCCTGTCCTTTCCTCAGATAGTCGTCTTTGCCTGTCAACCAGTCGATGCGGATCGGGCTGAAGATGTCGAGGTCGAGGGTATCTTCGAGGGCGACAGCGCGGTGCGGGACGTTGGATGGGATGTGCAAGACCTCGCCCTTGCGCACAACGATCTCCCGGCCTTCCAATTCAAACTTCAGCGCCCCCTCGATGATGTAAGTGAGCTGTTCGCTCTCGTGCTGGTGAGTCGGCACGACGCCGTCCCTGGCGATGAAGACCTGCGCCACCATCGCCTTCTCACCGGTGATGACCTTTCGCCAGATCTTTTCGTTCATGACTTCTTTCTTGACGGTGTCCCAGGCGAATAGCTTCATTCCTTATTCCCCTCCGGCCCTAAAATGAAGAATGCGACGAAACATTTTACACGCGAGCCCCGGAAAGTGGGGATAAAATGGGCGCGCCAGAACGAAACCGCGCGAAGATCCGGCAAACGGAGGCCTTATGACCTTGATCCGCAACCAGAGCAAGGTGGACCGGGGCATTCGAATACTTCTCGGCGCGGGCATGATGATCGCCTCTGCAGCGTTCGCCAGCCGAGGCTTTGGTGCATTTTTATTGGGAGCGGCCGGCCTCGTGACCATGGTGAGCGGGGCCCTTGGGCATTGATCCTGTTATCAGGCGCTCGGTCTGAGCACCGTTAAAAAATCGGAGAAGAAAGACATCTGACGAGTGGACTTCACTTCTCTCCCGGTTGGATTTTGGGATTGGCATTCGATGGTGATCTGGGTAAGAAAGGGACTTGATTTCCTGGCGCTCTGTTATGCGGTCCTTTTCTTTCCGGCTCCGATCTTCTGGCTGATCATTCACCCCGCCATCCGCTTCTGGCGGCGGTTCGGCAGTCGCTCTTTCTGGATAGCTGTCCCGCTTTGGATCGCCTCAGGGACCGTCCTGGTCGAACTGCGGCAGAAGATTTTCGGGCACCGGCTGGGACAGAATGCGCTCACCCAGCAGATCGAGCGGGCTCGTCTCGACGGGGATTTATTCGCGCCTACGCCATCCGCGTTATCTGGATTATATGCTCAGCTTCTTGGGACTCGCGCTGCTGACCGGGGCTGCCGGATATTTTTTGCTGGCTTTTATCACCATCCTGTTATATTTAATTGTCGTCCCGCTCGAAGAGCGGGAACTCCGCGATCAATACAGGGCACAATATGACGCCTATGCCCGGACCGTTCCGCGCTTTGTGCCTCATTTTTCAAGAAGTCCCAAGGCCCTGCGGTCGTGAGGACGGGCTCGGGGGGTCCGCCGCAGACTCCCCAACCGGGCAAAGGCGGACGGGTAGCCCATAGATCTCTCGAGCCTGGAGGTACCCATGCGCAAGCCATTCTTCGCAGCGCTCCTTTCAGGGTGGTTGTTCTGCGCCGCGGCCCTCAGAGGTCAGCAAGTCTGTCCCGGCCTCCCCTACGTGGCCGATACGCCCGAAGACGAATTGATGCAGGCCGTCAACGGGGCTGAGAACCCGCAGGAACAGGTCGCCGCCCTGGACAAGTACGCGCAGGCGCACGGCGACTCGAAGTTCATGCCCTGTGCCGAAGAGTATTACACCATCGTATACTCCAAGCTGAACGACTACGCGAAGGTCATCGAACACGGGGAAAAAGGACTCACGGGGAGCTACCAGGACATGATGATGGTCATGAACACAACCCGCGCTCACGTGGCAAGCGGCAAGGTCAGCGACGTTGTTCTCTCGGCCATCCTGAAGGCCCCGGAGTTGATGAAAAACGAGGCCAACCCGCCGAAGCCCCCCAACGTGGGCGACGCCGAATGGCAAAAAAACCTCCAGGACCTCGCGGATCAGGCCAAGGAAGAGCGGAACTACATCGAGTACGCATTTTTCCAGCTCCTGCCCAGGGTGCCGGAGGCTGATAAGCGCGTCCAGTACCTTGACGGTTTCATGAAGGCTTTCCCTGACACCACCAGCCTGGCCCAAGTCAATCTTCAGTATTTCCTCGCCTACCAAATGGCGAGTAACCCAACCAAAGCCAGCGAGTACGCCGAGAAAGCGGTGACTTCAGACTCGAATAACATCGAAGTGCTCAACGCCGTTGCGGACTATTACTCAACGACCCTACAAAGCAATCTCGACAAGGCAACCGAATACGCCAAAAAAGCCCTGGATCTCGCTCCGTCTATGAAAAAGCCCGAGGGCGTGCCCGACGACCAGTTCAAGATCGGCCGCGACAATCAGATTGGGCTGGCACACGCAGCGCTCGGATACATCGCCTTGCTGAAGGGGAGCAAGACTCACAAAGTCGGCGGCGTGCGGCTTCCATACCCAGCCCCTGGCAAGGGCAGGCCCAGGACCTTCTCGCCAAGGTCAAGGCGGCAGCGCCGGGGCAGTAAAGCGTTCCGGGAGCAGCAAGCACAAGAAGGGAATCGAAGTCTTGGTCCGTGAAGGCCGGCCGCCGCGCGCCTTCAAGCTTTTTCGCCTCGCTTCCAAAGAAAATACACCGGCACACCTAGCGCCACGATCAAACTGCCCCAGCCAGCCTCTGCCGGTTTTTCCATCAGCGTGTTGACAATAATCCACGCAGCGGCGAGCACAAAAATCACCGGGACCAGTGGATAACCGAAGACGCGGTACGGCCGCGGCAGGTCGGGCCGTTTGCGGCGAAGCACGATGACAGCATACGCGGTCAGCGCATAGAAGACCCAGGCGGCAAAAATCACGTAGGTGAAAAGCTGTTCGTAGCTGCCCAGAAGGACTAAACACAGAGCCCAGCCGGCCTGGAGGGCGAGGGCCAAATGAGGCGTCCGAAAACGCGGGTGCACCCGACCGCACCACCTGAAGAAGAGCCCGTCCCGCGCCATCGCATAATAAACTCGCGCCCCAGCCAGGACCATTCCATTCACGCTTCCAAGCATGGCCACCATGATGGCGAGTGTTACGACGTGAGACCCCGAGTGCCCGAAGATCTTCGCCGCCGCGTCCGCTGCGACACGCGGTGAACCCGCAATCTCCGGCAGTCTCAAGACGCGGTAGTACACCAGGTTCAACGCCAGGTAGAGCGCGATGACGGAAGAGGTGCCCAGGATCAAGGCCATGGGGACGTTTCTCTCAGGCCGTTTCACCTCGCCGGCGGCGAACGTGACGTTGTTCCACCCATCGTATGCCCAGAGGGCGGCGACCATTGCCACGCCGAAGGATGAAACGAATCCCGCGCCGGAAGGGGCGGCAAGCGAAGCGCTTCCGTCGGCGTGCCCGCGGCCCAGCGCGTAACCGAGGATGACCAGCGCCACCAATGCCGCAACCTTCAATCCGGTGAGGAGCGACTGGACGAAGCCGCCCTTTTCGACGCCGCGAATGTTGATCGCAGTCAGCGCGACAATGGCGGCAGCCGCGGCGGATTTCTGTTCCCCTGGCGATATTGCGATGACGTCCCCGAGATAACGCGCAAAACCCACCGCGACCGTCGAAATGGAACCGGACTGCACGGCCAGGAAAAACGCCCAGCCGCAAAGGAAACTCACGAGGGGCCCGTAAGCTTCCCTCAAGTAGACGTACTGCCCACCCGCCTGCGGCAACATTGCCGCCAGCTCGGCGAAAGTCAGCGCGCCAAACAGGCTCAACAGGCCTGAGACGATCCACACCAGGTGCGCCCATCTCGCGTTTCCCACCTCGCGCGTGATTTCCGCCGGCACAATAAAGATGGCGGAACCAATCATGACCCCGATGACAATCGAGGCGGCGGGCCAGAGGCCGAGAGCCCGCAAGAGCTGCGGCGTGCTCGCGTCAACGGCGGGCGGTGCCTGGCCGTGTGAATCTGCTTGGGGCATCGGATTTGTCCGCGACACGATAGAGGATTCCCCAGGCAGGGTCAATCGAAGGCCCGGATAGCCTGATACCCGAACAGTCCCGGCGCTTCAAGCCTTTGTCGCGCGCCTGCCAGCAACCTCCCGACGGCGCGTCCGGCGATGGGTTATAATCGCCCTCGAGTCATTTCGCGGGTCAGCCACCCGCATTTTGGTTTGGGACGGCCGCATGCGTTACCAGAACATCCTCGAGGCCATCGGGCATACGCCGCTCGTGAAGCTGAACCGCATCACGCGCGGCTCGAAGGCGCAGGTATACGCCAAGTGCGACTACCTGAATCCCGGCGGGAGCGTAAAAGACAGGATCGGGACCACGATGATCGAGGACGCGGAACGGAAGGGGCTGCTGAAGCCCGGCGGGACGATCGTCGAAGGGACCTCAGGAAACACCGGCATGGGCCTTGCGCTCGTAGCCGTCGTGAAAGGCTACAAGGCCATCTTCACGATGACCGACAAACAATCCAAAGAATAGGTCGATCTGTTGAAGGCCTTGGGCGCCGACGTGATTGTCTGCCCCACGGCGGTCCCTCCCGACGACCCGCGCAGCTACCACTCGGTGGTGGAGAAGCTCTCGCATGAAATACCCAACGCGTACCACCCGAACCAGTACACGAACCCTGCGA
>QHZM01000235.1 GCA_003224665.1 Acidobacteriota bacterium | reverse complement strand
TCGCGAGTAAGCACAGGGTGGTAATGATCCCGGCCTTATAGTCTGAACCCTCGGCTTAGAATATTTCGAACCGTTCCTGGTGAACGGCCGGGTCGCTCTTGATGACCACGTCCTTGCGCGTGATGGACTCGAGCTCCGAGACCAAGATGCCCTCGCGCGACTTGAGGACGCGGGCCACCTCAGGGTTCACGCGCAGCGTGATCATGTCGCCCTCGATCTGGCTGGCCATCTTCCGGGCTTCCGCGAGGATCTCATAGCATACGGTCGTGACCGACTTGATCCATCCCGAACCGACGCAATAGGTGCAACGCTCGCACAGCGTCCGCTCGAGCGACTGCTTCACTCGCTTGCGGGTCATCGCGATCAGACCGAAGTCATGGAACGAGATGGTCTTGCTCGGCGCGCGGTCGTTGCGAAGAGCTTCTTCGAGCGCCTGGGCCACCTTCATGCGGTTGCGGCGCTCGTCCATATCAATGAAATCGATGACGATGATCCCGCCGAGGTCGCGCAGCCGGATCTGGCGCACGATCTCATTGACCGCGTCAATATTCGTCTTGAGGATGGTGTCTTCCAGGCGGTTCGTCTTCCCGACGTATTTGCCCGTATTGACGTCAATCGCCACCAGCGCTTCCGTCTGGTTGATGACGATGTAGCCGCCCGACTTCAGCCAGACTTTCGGCTTCAGCGCTTTCTCGATCTCCGCCTCGATGCCAAACTCATCGAACAGAGGCGTGTCGCGGGTGTAAAGCTTGACGTGCCCGGCCAGCGACGGCTGGCAGCGGTTGACGAAATCAAGCGCGCGCTCGTATTCCGTCTCGTTGTCCACGCGCACTGACTTGAAATCTGGCGTCAGGATGTCGCGGAGGATGCGCTGGACAAGGTCCAGGTCGCGATGGATCAGGGCGGGCGCTTTGATCCGCTCGGCCCTGCTCTTGACGTCGGTCCATAGCAGCGAGAGGAATTTGAGGTCGGCTTTGATTTCTTCCTCAGAGCGCCCCTGGCCCGCGGTCCGAACGATGAATCCGCCGGTGAGCGAACCCTTGTTTTCGAGGATGAGGTTCCTCAGCTTCAGGCGTTCCTGCTCGGAGGCGATTTTGCGCGAAACACCGATGTGCTCAATCGTGGGCAGGTACACGAGGTAACGACCGGGCAGAGCGACGTGCGAGGTGATGCGCGCGCCCTTGGTGCCCAGCGGTTCCTTCGCGATCTGCACCAGGATTTCCTGGCCTTCCTTGAGCAGTTGGGCAATCTGGGGAGTCTGGCTGTTGCCGGGCCGTCCGCGGTCCGGACGACCTCCCGGGCGTTGCGGCCGGGGGCCCGTGCCTCGGGGACCTCTGCGGCCGCGCCGTGGAGCGTAGCGGGGACGCTGGTACGGCTCGCGCAAAGTGTAGCTTCGCTCGTCCGACTCCAGAGCCTTCCCACCCGATGAAGCCTGAACTTCTGGCTGAATTTCCGAGGACGTTTGTTCCTCAGGAACGGAAGATAGTGCAGCCGGGGATTCACCGCTCGCTTCAAAGCTCGACCCGACCGGGACTTCCGAGGGGGGACCAAACTCGGCTGCGGTAGGTGAAGGAGTCGCTCCCGCGAAGCCTTCACTTGAAATTTCTCCCGCTTCGACTGGAGCACGGTCGGTCTCCTGAGCAAAGTCAGCTTCCGCCCGGCTGGCTTGACCTGGCGAGTACTGCGGCTCGCCGAACTCCGAAACTGTCCGCGACGTGGGAGTCTCGCGCACGCCTTCTTCGTGCCGGGCTTCGATTTCTGAGAACGAAGTGACGACAGGAGTGCCCTCACTGGCAGGCGGCGTCTCGCCTCGGTACGGAGGGGCCAATCTGGAGGAGGTCCCCTCCGCGCCAGGCGACTCCCCTGAAGGAACAGCAGCCGTTGTTGGCGCCGATGTCGGCGGGGTCAGATGGCTGTATTTGGCCAGGGACTCGCCCGGCAGGATCTCGAACGTCTGCGGAGCGCCGTGCTCCTGCCGATCCGGAGGGCGGCTGCGGAAGTCCTGCTTGGGAAAGCTGCGCTCTCGGTCTCCAAAGTTGCGGCCGTGGCGGTTGCGCCTTCGCCCGCGATGCTCGCGACGGAATTCGGCCGCTCCGCCCGCGTGACGCGGGGGCGGTGGAGCGCTCGGGGGCGCGGCGGGGGGAACTTCACGCACCGCCTGCCCGCGGGGCTCGCTAACGGCGGCAACTTCTGCGGGCGCCGCTTCTTGAGGGGCCGTGCTCGCGGGGCCGGCAGCGACAGCCGTCGCTGCTTCGGCTCCCCCCGCCTGGCTCACGGGCTGCTCCGCCTTCGGTTCCGCGGCCGGAGTTTGGTCGGTCGTAAAACGCGTGGCCCGGGCTTCGGCCTCTTCAAAAATCTTATCGTATTCCTCCTGGTCTTCCAGGAAGAGGTCGGACACGTAGAGGAATGCGTCTCTTTCGAGGCCGATGTCCACAAACGCGGACTGCATTCCCGGAAGGACCCGGTTGACGCGGCCCTTGTAAATCCCGCCCACCAGCCCGACGTCCGTATCGCGCTCGTAGTAGACTTCGACCAACTGGTCGTTTTCCAACACTGCGACCTTCGTCTCGTGTGGAGACGAGGAAATGAACAACTCCTTTGACATGGGAACTCCTCTGCTGGGGTAGTGCCGGAAGGATCAATCCCGCTGTATCAGGAGATCAACTTCCGCTTTACCCGCACCGGCTATGCGCCTCACTTCGCCGCTCATCCAAAATATCGGGGCTGGGGAGTCGCCCTCTCGGGCGGGCTCGGCCATTTTGCTTTAGACCTCAATCCCTTCTCCCCATCCCGTCCGGCGTGACCGGGCAGACGCTGGCCGCGATCTCGAACGGTCTTGCTTGCGAGGGTGCGTGTTTACCCTCCGAAACCCTTTTGCGGCGGTCCGGTTTAATTGAGGATGCGCCGCATTTTCACGCTCATCGCCAAGCCCAGGCCCGCGAAGGTCAATAAGACCGACGAGCCTCCCTGGCTCATCAAGGGCAACGGGATGCCCGCAATCGGAAAAAATCCGATCAACATCCCAATGTTCACGACGATCTGGAAAAACAGAACCGACGCAATGCCGATCACCAAAAAAGCGCCGGCACGGTCTCGGGCCATTTGGGCCCCATCCGTCAGGCGCAGGAGCAACGCGAAATAAAGGAGCAGGACGAACAGCGTCCCGACGAAGCCCTTCTCCTCCGCAAATGCCGCAAAGATGGAGTCGGCGCGAGAGACAGGAATAAATCCCAGCCGGCTCTGGGTACCGTTCCCAATTCCCTTTCCCCAGAACCCGCCGGATCCGATCGCAATCCTGGTCTGGGTCACCTGGTAGCTGGAACCCTGAGTGTCCTGGGAGGGGTTCAGGAAGGTCAGAACCCTCTCGCGCTGGTAGGGGCGGAGGTGGTGCCACCCCAGCGGGAGGATCAAGGCAAAGAGTAGCCCGAGGGCCACCACGTGACGAGCGCGGATGCCCCCCATGAATATCGCTACCGCTACAATCGGGAAAAACGTCAGTGCCGTACCCAAATCAGGTTCCAAAGCCACGAGGACCGCCGGCACACCAACCAACGCTCCCAATTTCGCCAAGTCGCGCCAGGCGGTGGAGTTGCCCCTTCTGTCAGCAAAGTGGGCGGCCACCACCAATATTATAACCATTTTGGCCAGCTCGGACACTTGGAAAGTCAGCCCGCCGAGGTGAAGCCAGCGCCGGGTCCCTGCGATGGACCTGCCGCCAAGCAACAGCCCGGCAAGGGTGATGACGCATAGCGCGAAGAGCCAGGGGCTATGCTCCAGGATGAGGTGGTAATCGAGCTGGCTCACTACTAACGCCACGATGACGCCCATCGCGACCCAGAAGATTTGCCTCTTGTACTGGCTTGCCAGCGCGGTATGCGCAGTCGTCCCGTAGATTTCAACGACGCCGATTGCCGCGATAAGTACGGCGAGGGCGAGCAGCAACCAGTCCAGATCATGAACCGCCAAAGATTTACGCATCGTTCGATTTAATGCGAATCCCCTGCTTTCCCAGGACTCCCTGGTCGCGCCGCCGCGCCTTCCTGCAGCCGACTCAACAACCTGATTTGGGCCTGCCGCTCATCCGGCGCAGTCCTGTGCAAGAGCTTCTTGTCGTAATAGGCCTTGATAACGTCGCGGGCAATGGGCGCAGCCACGGAGGAATGCTCGCCCTGCATGACCATGACAGAGACCACAATCTCCGGGTTATACGCGGGTGAAAAGCCGACGAACCACGCCGTGTTCCTGAATGCAGAATCGCGAGAGGATTGCCGCAGGCTTGCGCTGACGACCTGGGCGGTGCCGGTCTTCCCTGCGATTTCAATCCCCGGGCAGCGCGCTCCGGCGCCGGTCCCGTTTTCGTTCACGACACCCCACATGCCTTTCAGCAGCGCGTCCACCGTGGTCTCGCTGAGCGGAAAGTGGCGCTCGCTGTCTTTTGGCGAGTCCTTTCCGGGCGCCTGCAATTGGTCTCGGAAGGCCAGGTGCGGGCGTTGGAGGTCGCCGCCGGAGGCGACTCCGCCGATCGCATAAGCCAGTTGCAACGGTGTGACCACCACAGCGCCCTGCCCAGTGGCCACCGAAATCGTCTCGCCCGCCCACCATTTCCGCTGAAAGGTCTTCTGGACCCAGGCCGGCGATGGGACCAGGCCGGGTTCTTCGCTCGGCAAATCAATTCCTGTCCGCGACCCGAGGCCGAGTTCTTTTGCGAAGTAATCGATCTTGTCGATGCCCAGCAGCTTCCCCAGCGTGTAGAAGTAAACGTCGCAGGAGACGACGATCGCGCGATGGAAATTGACTAAGCCGTGACCGGTCTGCCAGTCGTGGTACGTGTAGCCGTACAGGGTCACGGCGCCAGGGCAACTGATGGTGAAACTGGGAGTCACTGTTCCGGTCTCAAGCGCCGCAGCCCCCGTAATGATCTTGAACACCGACCCCGGCGCAAGCTGGGCCTGGATGGCCTTGTTCATCATGGGCTTCAGGGGATCGGAAGTCAGACGCTTCCACTCCTCGCGATCGATTCGGCGGGCGAAGTCGTTCGGGTCGAAGACGGGGTGACTGACCATCGCGAGCACTTCCCCGGTCCGCGGGTCGAGCACCACCACTGCGCCGGGCCGTGTGCCGAGCAGAGCCTCGCCAGCCATCTGAAGATCGAGGTCGAGCGACAAGCGCAGGTCGTTGCCAGCGCGGGCCTCGATCGTCGTCAGCGAGCCCACTTCGCGCCCGCGGCTGTCCACCACAACCCGCCGAGTGCCGTCACGCCCGGCAAGTACGGAATCGTAAGAGGCCTCGATGCCGAACCTTCCCGCCACGTCGCCCGGCCGGTAGTTCGAGCCTCGCCTGGCGATCATTTCCTCGGAGACTTCGCCGACGTATCCGAGCACCGCAGCCGCCGCTTGGTGCTTGGGATAAATCCGCTGGTGCACCTGGATGAGATCGATTTCGGGGTATTCGAGACGGTGGGACTCGACGAACGCGATGTCTTCGGGGGTCGCCAAGGACTTGATCACTACCGGTTGAAAGCGGGGCAAGTGTGAGGCGCGCTCGAGCTGGCGCTGCAATTCCTCCAGATCGAGCCGCAGTCCGCGCGCGATCGCTTCGATCCGCGCCGGAGTCAGCGGGGCGCCGCCTTCGCGCGTCAGCAGGATCGTGAATGCAGGCGTACTGTCCGCCAGCACGCGGCCTTCGCGGTCCAGGATGCGCCCGCGCGGCGCAATGATGGGAAGATAGCGTATGCGGTTTCGCTCGGCTTGGTCGAGAAGCAGGCGGTGCTGCCCGATCTGCAGTCTCCAATAACCGCCCAGCAACATCAAAAAGGCGACGGCAATCGTGTACTGAAGGAACGCAATCTTCCAAGCTGGGAGGCGTTCCTCTTCCGGGAATCGGATTCGCATTCCCTACCGGCTTTTAATTCGGGGCAATGGCCCGCGTCTGGCTTTGGTCCGCTGGCCTGCCCCTGATCTGTTAGCGAGGATGCGTCAGGGCTCCCCGCCGTAAACCCCCGTTATTCAACAACCTAACACAACGCTCGGCCTAAAACAAGGGCAGGTTGATTTTGGGTCTTCTGGGCCTGCATCTTGCGGCTCACTTTGACCAGGCGCGCGCCTACTGTCACTTCCGACGTGTCCGCCGGAGGAAGAGTTCGAGGTGGGCTTTGGGGCGAACCCGCGAACGCTGGTTGGAGAAAAATCCAAAGTTGAGCTACTTGCGGTGCAAGTCCTGGTCCTGCCTCGGCACGCAATGAAGGCTTGGCGCGGATCAGAGTTAGATTCTATTAATAACTTGGAGGCGGAATAATGTGTGAGCTTGGTAGGGGCTTTCTGTTGATTCTAACCGAGATAGCGCATATTTACTTTTCCCTTGGTCTGGAATACTTTCATACTACGAATCGAGGCTGGCAGCGCAGCCCACGCCGCGCCTAAGCAAGTCGAGAAGAGAGGACGTCGCTGAAGGCTCGAAATCGGAGCACTGAAAAGTCTTTGCTCCACCTCACGGGTCGGATGGGGACCTGGCACACTGCGGGCTGGCTCGGCCCGCACGAACTCTGGGTCGAGCGGAAGATAGCCTAGATTTCTGTCCTACGGCACGGTCTCCCTTTTGTTTGGGAAATCCCCAGCCCGCGTTCGCGGGCTCAGGACGACATGCGAATGTGCTGATGGAAGGGTGGTCCGAGGAGCAGAGTGTTTTGGCCGCGCCGGGTGTCGTGCCGGAGTCACGCCTGAGACTGAAGACAGACCGCGCGGGAGACACCACCGCTCGCGCGCTAGCACCCTTTGGACTCGGAAGCGCCGGCCTGGTGGTAGTACACCTCCCAGCCTTTATAGTTCTGGAGCGCGTCGGCGATGGCGCGGCCGTAATGGCTGCGGTTGACGGCGACGTGGTGCTCGTAGCCGTTCTTGCAGACGTACTGGAGAAGTCTCTGGAGGGCGGGCACCTTCACCACGCCGTAACCGCCAAAGCTCTGGAGTTTGTCGCTGGTGATTTCGCCTTCACCGACGTACGCGCGCATGCGGCCGTGGAGGTCGTCCGTCGAAGCGCGGCAGAATGTCAGTGGCCCGCTCTTGAGCCTTCCAACGACGGTCCCGAAGGTGTTCTCCTTGCCGACGGACGTCGCGATGATTTCCTGAAAGTCCATCTTGAAGTCTTCGAAAAAGTGTTTGGGCAGGTTCGAGCAGTGGAAAATCACCGCCTTGTCCGGGTCCTCCCCGAAATTGTTGTTCCAGTCAACGATGGCGCTGGGCGTGCCGGAGGCCAGGAGCAAAATGTACATGCCGATCATTCCGACCATGTCCGTCTCGCAGGCGCTGGGGACGAGGTTGTTCGACATCATGCTCATCAGCGTGCACGGAACAACGCCGAAGAACTCCTCGAGGGCCGTCCAGCATTGGATGGACGATCCCACAAGTTCGTTCGCCTGCATCCAGTCGTCCACAACGGCGCCGAACTTGGCCATCTTCAGGAGCGAGTTCGAGGGGATGCCCTGCGTCGGGACGTAGGACTGGATGCTCGAAAGTTTGGACTGGGCCTTCGGGTCGTCGTCTTTCGTGCGGTTGATGCGGCCGAGAACTTCCGATAGGTCGAGCGTCTCGACGCTGATCCCCGCCTGTTCCATGAGCTTCTCGCTGAAGCGCACGGTGTTGAAGGCGGCGGGCCGGGCGCCGAGCACTCCGACGCGCACCTGCTTCAGTCCCTTCACGATGCGGCAAGTCGCGGCAAACGCCGTCAGATCAGTTTTGAAGGATTCGGACTTGGGCGCTACCGTGTGCTGGGCGGTCAGGGTGAACCGGATGCCGTACTGCCAGAGGTTGTTACACGCGGAAATTTTCCCGCAGAAGCTGTCGCGGCGGCCGCCCATGAGCATCTTACCGGGCTCATCGGGGTAGGCGTGAACGAGCACTGGCACGTCGAGCCCGGCCATGCGGATCGTGTTGGCGACGCTCTTCTCGTCCCCGAAATTCGGCAGGGTCACCAGGATGCCGTCTATTTCGTCGCGGTGTTTCTTGAACAACTCGGCGCACTTGCGCGCGTCCTGGAGGGTCTCCACGGCGCCGGACTTGGTGTCCTGGGGAGACAGGCCAACCGTCCTGTAGCCCTCCTGCTCGAGTACCCGGAGTATTTCGTCCCGCCCGTCGCGAGCCAGCACGGCGGGAAAAAAGCCGCGGTTGCCGACGATGACGCCGAAGGTTGTGGTGGTCATGGAGAAGACCTCCTGCTTACGATGGCGAGTTGTTGGAAGTTAATGGCCAGCAGTCCCCTGTGCCACCGAGATTCTAACACGGCGGCCGACGTGCGGGTAAGAAGCCGGGAAATAAAGACTCCTGTTCGGCCCGGACCATCCGGCGTCGAGCGCGTTGGCAGACCGCTTTCAGGCGGGTTGCTTGAACCGGTCGAGGATCTGAAACAGGATCAGCCCCAGAGCCACGTTCACCATCAGGCTGATCAGCAGATTGAGCGGCTTAAAAGGAGGGACAGATTCAAGCAACGCGTGCTTGATGACCTGCAGGAAGAGGTCATGGATGAAAACCAGGATACCCGCCGTCACCAGACGCCCCATGATCCGTTCAAGATCGAGCTTGATGCCGGCTGACGCGGCCAGGTAGCCGATCAGCGCTTTGGACATCCCGAAAAATCCGATGTTGCCGTGCGAGAACGCGTCCTGCAACAGTCCCAAGCCCGCGCCCAGAAAAATGCCGAAGATTTCGTCCCTTCGCACAAGTGCGAAATAAATCATCGCAAGCAGAGGAAAGTCAAAGAAGCGGGCCAAGCTAATTTTGAGCGGGAGGACTTTCTGGAGAACCAGGGCGAGAAGCAGAGTTACCCAGAAAACCGTCGGATTGACCCGGAAAACGTCCGTCGGCCTTTGGAACGAGCTGCCCGTGGCGCGCATAGGTTCGAGAGGCTTGGAGCCTTGAGGAGCGGAAAAGTAGCGCCCGCCTTCCCCTCCGATCGGCTCAAAAGGCTCGTCCGGGAGGAGCGCCCCGGGGGGTGTCAGCGGTGAAGCGGAAAACTCAGGGCCTGCTGCTCTCGGGAAGTCGGCTTGAGGACCACGAGTGTGCTTTCCAGGCGGTCCAACGTTGCAACGGGTTTGACGACGATAGATTTGTAAGTGTTGTCTTCTTTCACCTGAACAACCGTCCCGACCGGAAACCCTTTGGGGTAGATCTGGTCGAGGCCCGAGGTCAGGACCGTTTCGCCCACAGACACCGTCTCGTCATTGAGGATGTAGTGGAGCTGGCATAAGTTCTGGCCCGTACCCTTCAAGACTCCCTGAGCGCGGCTTCGCTCAAGCATGCAGCCAACGCCGCTGGAAGGGTCGGTGATAAGCAGAACCTGGGCGGTGTAAGGGAAAACCGCGATGATTTTCCCCACGATCCCCTCTGGGGTGAGGACCGGGAGATCAGTGACGAGGCCGGAGGTGCTCCCTTTATCAATGAAGACGGCGCTCGAGGCCTCGCCGGGGCTCGTGGCGATGACTTCGGCGGCCGTGGTTTTAAGAGGCAGGCGATTTTTGAAATCCAGCAAGGCCCTCAAGCTCCGGGCCTCGGCTGCCTGTTCGGAAAGCTGCCGGATCTGGGCGCGGTCGGCGACGAGCTCCAGTCGCAACTGCTGGTTTTCCTGCTGGGCTTCCCAGAGACCGCCGTAAGTCCTCCACGCGGTGGAAGTGGCTTGGACCACTTTGTGAAGTGAGCGTTCAATGGGGTCAAAGACGGCGACGGCCCACACCCGGATTAAACTCACATTCCGCTCTCGGGTGATCTGAAACGAGAGCAGTAGCAACTGGCCCAGGAGCACGGCGAGCAGGACGAAGAATGGCCGGTGACGGGACAGAATGGCCTGGACGCGCGGGGTTTTGCCGGTCCAGATGGCACGCGGGTGTCCGAGTTCGGGCGAGTCGGGTTCAAACATACTGCGGGTGCCGGCCGGGCCAAGAGGCTCGCCGGGTTTCGGCCGCCGGCGGCGGACGCCCCTATTCTATCGCAACTCGGCGCAGCAGGTCGAAGTCCGTGAGCATCTTGCCCGTGCCCAGGACCACGGACGCCAGCGGGTCCTCGGCAATGGAGACGGGCAGGCCGGTCTCCTCGCGGATGCGCTTGTCGAGGTTCTTCAGCAAAGCGCCTCCGCCCGTGAGCACGATGCCCCGGTCGGAAATATCGGCGGAGAGTTCGGGCGGGGTGCGCTCGAGGGCGACGCGGATGGCGTTGAGGATGGTGGCCAC
>QHZM01000234.1 GCA_003224665.1 Acidobacteriota bacterium | reverse complement strand
CATTCCACCAGTTGCCGCAGCCACGCAATGCGCTCCTCGTCCTGCTTCGACGTGGGCTGGCCGTCCTTGTATTTCCAGTGCGCGGCGATCCCTTCTTCCGCCACGCGGTGCATCTCCTCGGTGCGGATCTGCACTTCAAAGGGCTGGCCCTGATGCCCGATGACGGAGGTGTGCAGCGACTGGTAGAAATTCGGCCGAGGGATGGCGATGAAGTCCTTGATCCGTCCCGGCACGGGCCTCCAGGTGTTGTGGATGACGCCGAGGGCGGCATAGCAGTTCTTCACGCTGTCGGTGATGATTCGGATGGCCAGCAGGTCATACACCTGGTCAAAGGTGATGTGCTGCCGTTTGAGCTTCTGCCAGATGCTGTACAGGCGCTTGATACGCCCGCTGATGCGCGCAGGGATCGAGTGTTCTTTCATTTTCGCTCCCACCTGCGCGCAGACTTCGGCGAGAAAGTCTTCGCTGACCTTGCGCCGGGTTTCAACCTCTTTCTTCATTTCTTCGTGGGCTTCCGGTTCGATGTACCGGAACGCCAGGTCTTCGAGTTCGCCGCGGACCTTCCCCATCCCCAGCCGGTGGGCAATCGGCGCGTAAATCTCAAGCGTCTCCTGTGCGATCCACTGCCGCTTTTCCGGCGGCAAGTGCTCGAGGGTGCGCATGTTGTGCAGCCGGTCGGCCAGTTTGACGAGGACGACGCGGATGTCGTCCACCATGGCCAGGACCATCTTGCGCAGGTTTTCCGCCTGCTGCTCTTCCCGGCCCAGCGCTTGGAGGCGGCTGATCTTGGTCACGCCGCCCACAATCCGCGCGACTTCGGGCCCGAACTCCTGCCGGATCCGGTCTATACTCGTGGGGGTGTCCTCGACCACGTCGTGGAGCATCCCGGCCGCCAGGCAAATGGGATCGAGCCTCATGTCAGCGAGGATGTTCGCCACCTCCAGAGGATGAGAGAGGAAGGGCTCGCCGGAGAGCCGTTTTTGCGCCCTGTGCTCGGAAGCGCTTAATTCGTAAGCCTTGCGTACCAACCCCAGATCATCGGCAGGGCGATAGCCCTGGACTTTCCGCAGGATATCCTCGAACTGCACCATACTCGCTTAATTGCATTTTAGGGCAGCGCCTGAGGGGGTTCAAGCGCGCCACAGGCAACCCACCGCGCGTCTGCGCGTCGCGTTAGATCCGCGTTTTGTCGATGGGAACAAACTTCGGCTAGCGGCGGCGGGGTACACGAGCCCGCCCCCTCTGGTCCCCCGGCGGCTTGGTTTCCAGATCCTGGCGAGAGCGCAAGCTCCCCGTCGCCTCTTATCGCCGGGCCCGGCGACGAAGCAAGGGTTCAATCGTCATGCCGGATGGTGGAAGCTATTCCACGTAGTCCGAGTAAACGTAATCCCTGGGCTTTTGAGATGAATGGCAGTCAAAACACTGCTTCGTATCCTTCAAAGACCCAGTTGCCTGGTAGCCCTGGAAAACCTCAAAACCCCAACCACCCGTGCCCGGATAAAGCTTGGAATTCTTCTTCATCACCGCGAGGAACTTGCGCCCTCGCGCCTCGATCGTACCCTGGAAGGTACGCATATCGAAGAGCTCGAAGACGAACATCGAACCGTCCGGGTAAGCTCTTCCCTTCTGCAGCGACGGCCAACCGATGTCGTTCACGTACACATTGTGCAGTCCCCCGAATTTCTCAAACAGTGCATTCTCCTTGCTGTAGATCAACATGCTCTTGACGTGCGTCCAGTGGCGATAGCCCGTGGGATACGCGATGGCGCCTTTTTTCGAGGCCTGACCGAAGAGCGCGCTGAAACCCGTCGCAAAACCCAGAACGCCCAGGAGAATAAATCGGTAGCGCGAAGTCATGATGTTTCACCTCCGTGATGATGCGTCTCGAGATAGGTCGTCGGTGTCGCCGCTGGGCAACCGGAACCCCGATGGGTTCAACACTCTATGCCCCAAGGTTTTAACTCTTTGCAAGAGAGTTCGCAAGCGGCCAGGGCCCCGGGCTCGTCTCCCCCGGCGCGCTCCCGCGCTGCTTCGTGGGAGCCGCACGAATGTCCTGCGTCACGGGGCGCCTCGCTGGGCAACGCTGGGCGCCCCTGAGGAGGCTGACCGTCGCCAACCCGGCTGCCCTCCTCCCTTCAAATTTTGTGATACCCTCGTTACCTCCCTAGAGCAGGTTCTGAGGCGGTCGCCCGTCGAAGAGCAACGTGCCGACAGGCTAAGAACCCGCCGACAGGACGGAGGAATTCTATGAAATCGCGCATAGTGTGGCTGGTCTGCCTTGCGGTCGTTCCGACCGCGTGGCTCGTCGTTTCCTGCCAAAAACCCCTCCACCAGGAGAACGAAAAGTATTACTTTGTCTCCGCCAACATCACCTTGCCTTACTGGCAGGAAGCTCAAGCGGGATTCATGGACGCAGCCCGGGTGCTGGGCGTCAAGGCAGAGTTTACGGGCCCGGAGGTATATTCCCCGGACCAGGAACTCGAAGCTTTTAAAACCGCCGCATCCAAGAATCCGGCGGGCATCCTCGTCTCCCCAGCCCGCGCGGAACTGTTCAAGGACGCAATCGACTCCGCCGTCAAGTCCGGAATCCCCGTCATCACGGTTGATTCCGACGCGCCCGAGTCGCACCGCAACCTTTTTATCGGGACCGATAATTACCAGGCCGGGCTCGAGAGCGGCAAACGCATGGCCGAACTGGTTCACGGCAAGGGGCGCTTGATTGTGATCTCGATCCCCGGCCAGCATAACCTGGATGAGCGCACGCGCGGCGTCGATGACGTCTTTAAGAAGTATCCGGGGATCAAAATCCTTCACACCCTGGACGACAAAGGCGACCCGCGCTCGGCCAATGACCAAGTCTCCGTGCTTCTCGAGAACAAAGAACAGCTCGACGGCATCATCTGCCTGGAGGCTTCCGGAGGCCCGGGTGCAGCGGAGGCGCTCCACCGCCTCAACATGGACGGAAAGGTCCCCATTGTGGCCATGGACAAAAATCCAGAGACGCTGGACTGGATTTCACGCGGTGCAATCGCGGCGACCATCGCCCAGAAGCCTTACACCATGAGCTACTATGGCGTGAAATTCCTGGATGACCTCCGCCACAACGTCGTGCACGAGTTCAAGGACTGGCGGACCGCACCCGCTTCGCCGCTGCCGAGCCGGGTGGATACAGGGACGGCCGTCGTGGACCAGAGCAACCTCGCGGCCCTTCGGGCAGCAGAAGTCACCCGCAAACAGCAGTTTTAGCGCGACTCGGTCCGCGTCTCGTGCGCGCGCCGGCAGCCTGGGTGCTCTTCGCGTCTTCCTCCCCTCCGCACGACGCACGCGAGGGCAGAGGGGAAAGTCTGCTTGCGCGAGCGGACCCGTCCTCTTCAACGGCTGGATTTTCACACGAAAGACTATTCACGGGCGGGGGCTGAGGGCGATGAAATAAAAACGGGGCGCGCCTGCTGTCGAAGCAGTAACCGTCGCCCCGCCGGGAAAATCCAAGTTCGCGCGCGTCCCGCCCCGTTCAGGATGCGCCGTCACAAACGAGGCAGGCGCGTTCAAGCAGCGTTAGTCTTACTTGGTACTGGTCGAACCCCTTCCCGCGGCCTGCTTTTTGAGAGCGACGGCCTTGTCGACCCATTCCTCAGCCTGCTTGAGGTCCGCGGCCCGGGCGTCTGCGTCGGACTCGATGTCAACCTTCTCCCGGTACATCAGGTTCAAGTAGGCCATGGCGTCAGAGTCGTTGGGCTTGATCTCAAGCGCCTTCTGCAAGGCCTTGATGGCCTCATCCACGAGCTCGCTGTTCTCCTTCACGAGTTCGGCCTGGGCCTTCGCCGGAAGCACTGGAAGGATTTCCGGTTTGTTCGGGTCCCTAGACTCAGCGAGTTTCAAGTCCTTCCGCAACTGCATCCGTCTCGGAAAACACACGGTCCAATCAATCACGCCAATCCAGTAATAGGGCTCGGCGTTGCCCGGCTCAATCTCCATCCGCCGCCTTTGATATTCCTTCGCCTTCTCGAATTTCTTCATGTTGAAGTAAATCAGGGCGATGCTGGCGATAGCGGTCGTATTGTTCGGGTCCATCTTCAGGACGTCTTCGAAGGCGTCGATCGCTTGCTGCCCGATCTTGATATTTTCCGGAGAATCTCCGCCTGGAATGTACTGCTGGGCATAGGCGGTCGCCAGGTAAAGTCTGGCGTTGAGGAGCGTGGGGTCCATCGCCACGGCGGTCTGGAAATGGTCGATCGCCGTCTGGAACTGCGCGTTCCGGAAAGCTCCCACGCCTTTGTTGAGCTGGTCTCTCGCCTTCAGCGCTCTTACCCAATTGCACCCGGACAACAACACCGCCGTGAGCAACACCCCGCCCACCGTGGCGAGCTTCAAGTGTCTCATCGGCATTTCTCCCTCGGGGAAACGGTTAGGGGTCTACCTACTACTCTCGATCATTTCCTTCGTGATCAACCCGATTTTATCGAGCCCGGCTCCCTTGGCGATATCGATCACGCGCGCCACTTCAGCAAAAGGCAGGGTCCCGTCGCCCTTCACAAACATCACGCGGTCGTTCCGGGTCTTGAAGATTTCCTCAAGCCGGGTGCCGAGCATGCGGATGTCCACCGTGTCCTGATTGATCTTGATCTGTCTGGAGGCATCGATGGAGACGACGATGGTCCGTGAAACGACTTCCTCGTTCTGCTTGAGATTCGGATTGGGCTGGGGAACCAGGGCGTCGAGGCCCTGGGGAATCATGGGCGAAATCACCATGAAAATGATCAAGAGCACGAGCAAGACATCGATCAGGGGAGTGACATTCATGTCCACAATGGGACCTTTCTTCCCTCCCCCGCCGGCGATAGCCATAGTTCAACCCTCCCTCCGGGACACCGAGTCCCGGGCTGCCCCTAGGGCGTCATGGTGGGAGCCTCCGGGGTGCGCCCCTGGAACTTTTCGGTCACAAGCCCCAACTGGTCCACGCCCGCCGCACGAACGTTGTCAATCACCGCCACGACCTCGCCGTATTTGGCGCGCGCGTCGCTCTTGACGTAAACCGTCTTATCGAGCTTTGTGGCGATGCGATCTTTGACTTTGATCGTGACCTCGCCCATCTGGATCAGGTCGGAGCCGAAGTAGATCTTGCCGTCCCGGGTGATGGCCAGGAGCGCCGCGTCTTCCTTGTCGGCGTCGGCCATGGCCCGAGGGTTCTGCGTTTTGGCCAGATCCACCGTGATATTCTTCTGGAGCATGGGCGTAATGACCATAAAAATGATCAAGAGCACCAGCATGACGTCCACCATGGGCGTCACGTTGATGTCCGAGACAGATTGTCCAGCTTTCAGCTTGTAAGCCATTATCTCTTCCCCCGCGCCGCCCTCTTGATGAAGTAGTCGATCAGCTCTGACGAAGAATTGTCCATCTCAACGTCGAAGGCCTCGACTTTGCTCGTGAAATAGTTATAGACCCAGACAGCCGGTACGGCAACGAACAGTCCGATGGCGGTGGTCACCAGCGCTTCCGCGATTCCCGCCGAGACCGCGCCGATGCCCGGGGATTTCTGGGCCGCGATGCCCTGGAACGCGTGAATGATTCCCACCACCGTGCCGAAGAGGCCGACGAAGGGCGCCGTGGATCCGATCGTCGCGAGGCCCGAAACGCCGCGCTTCAGCTCCGCGTGCACGATCGCCGAGGCCCGCTCCAGCGCGCGCTTCGAGGCTTCGATCATCTCACCGGGGATTTCGGCAGAGACCTGGTGAGCCTGGAACTCCTGCAGACCCGCCGTCACAACCTTGGCCAGGTGGCTCCGCTTGTTCTGTTCGGCGATAGAAATGGCCTCATCGATCCTGCCGTCCTTCAGGGCGCCCGCCACGGCCGGCGCAAAGATGCGTGATTGCTTCCGAGCCGACTGGTAGGCAATCCAGCGGTCAATCATGACCCCGATGGACCAGGCCGACATGATGAACAGCAGGATGACCACGGTCCGTGCCGACCAGCCCATGCTCCTCCACATGCTGATGGGATCGAACTGCATTGCTTCTTCTTGAAACAGCCACAGAGCTAGTGCGATGATGTTTGCACCCAACATGTTGATTTATTTCCTCCTCGAAGAATTTCCGTCACGAACGGTTATTCGGCCAGAGTAAAGTTCACGTCAACCTCTGTGACCACCTCCACCGGCTCGCCGTTCAGCAGCGTGGGCTGATAGCGCCAGCGCGAAACGGCTTCGATCGCAGACTTGACCAGCAGCGGGTGGCCACTGACGACTTTCAAGTCCTGGATTGTCCCGTCTTTACTGATAATTGCTTCCAGACGCACCGAGCCCTGGATGCGGGCCATCTTGGCCAGCGGGGGATATTCCGGCTTGGGCGCGAAGATCAGCCGGGCCGCTTCCACCTGGCCGCCCAGTCGAATGCGCTTGGGAGTGGTCGGCTTAGGGGGCGGAGGAGCGCTCGAAAGCACTCCGCCGATAATCCCGCCGATCACGCCGCCGGCGCTCCCGCCGGGCAGGCCACCGGGAACCCCGCCCACGACGCCCACGGCCTGGGTCTGCGGCTCCGGCTCATCCTTGATCTCCCTAACGGTCTTCGGAATCACCGTGGGAGCCCGCATGATGTCTTCCGCCGTTACGCGCCGGATGATCCTCACGGCTGCCGCCGCGGGCGGTGGCGGAGGAGGGGGAGGCGGAGGAGGCGCTACGAGAAACGTCATCAACTGGGCCTTGGGCAACGCCTCCGTGTAAATCAGAGGAACGAGGACCAGCACGCCCACCAGGATTGCCTCGAAGATGTAAGCGATCGGCATCGTCGCTCGTTTCCAGTTGTCGGTCTTCGCGGCGGAGTATATCAGATAGACCAGAAACCCCACCAGGTTCAGGACAACGACGGCGGCGATCCAGGGCGCCGTGCGGATGCCGATGTGCCGCGTGTCCGCGTACACGTAGCAGATCCCCAGCGCGAAGAAGAACGAAGGGATCCCGAAAAAGGAGGATTGAGTAATCAGGACCTTGGCCTCGGTGCCCTCCTGCAACCAGCCGAAGCTAAAGTAGGCCCCCGTAAAAATCAGGATCCCTACGGCGAATGAAATAACCCAGTGGACCCCCCTGAGAACGGGAGCGTGCACGGGGGAGGAATCGAGCAGCGTTTCGCTGAACATAGCCGCTACCTCCTAAGGAATCTCCCGACGACTGAATGGTCAGGTCGTCGCAGACCGGGTGGCACTGGCCTCATCTACCGGGGGACGCCCAGTGCTTGGCGCTCGAACACCCGGGGCCTTTCTCCAACCCGCCCGCCGCCCTGGCGATTGCGCCAGAAAACCAGAACGGGACTGGCAATGGCAATCGAAGAATACGTCCCGATGATGACCCCGACGACCAGCACCAGCGAAAAGCCGTGGATCACTTCCCCGCCGAACAAGTACAGGGAAAGCACGGCCAGAAAGGTTAACCCCGATGTCAAGATCGTCCGGCTCAAAGTCTGGTTGATGCTTCGATTGACCAGATCCGGAAAATTCTCGCGCTTGTTGAGGCGCACATTCTCGCGGATCCGGTCGAAAACCACAATGGTGTCGTTCATCGAATAGCCGACCAGCGTCAACAGGGCCGCGATAACCGTCAGGGTAATTTCCTTATTGAGAAGGGAGAAAATGCCGAGCGTTATGAGAACGTCATGAAAAGTCGCGATGACGGCCGCGACGCCATAGATTAGCTCAAACCGAAACCAAATGTAAATGAGCATCGCCCCCAGTCCGGCCAGGGTCACGTAAACGGCCTGGCGGCGCAGGTCACCCCCCACCTTGGGACCGACGATCTCGGTGTTCCGGACGGCAAAACCCGAAAGATAAAAATCCTTGCCCAGGAGCGCCAGCACGGACGGCGCGGCTCCGGGGACGTTGCGTAGTTCCTGAAAGTCAGCGACCAACCCGCTCCGAGGCGGGCTGTTGCGGTATTGGACCAAGGCGTTCGCCACGTCATGGTAAGTCTTTGTGGCCTCTTCGAGGCCCTTGGAGGATATGCCCAGGGGGTCCGCCGCGAGAA
>QHZM01000233.1 GCA_003224665.1 Acidobacteriota bacterium | reverse complement strand
AAGAAAAAACACTGAACAAAGAACGGAAGTTCATCCCTGATTTGTCTCCCTTCTCCTTGGTGAGGGAAAAGGCGCGGCGGGCCTGCTCATTCGATCACGACGTTCTTTCGGATCGTGGCGATGTCGCCCTTGCGGTTTTGCGCGGTGATCGTGATCTGGTTCGAGCCGGCCTGGGCAAGCGGGGAGGTAAAGTGGCGGAAAGTTCCGTCCGGGGCGATCGAAAACACCTGTTCGTTATTGATGATCACCGACGAGCCCGGCTCCGTGCGCCCCACCACTTCCACCACCCTGCCGTGTTGAACGATCCGGGTGATTTCCAGGAAGGCTTTGGTGCCAACATCCGTTTGTTGAACCAGGTTGAACCGGTTGGCCGGGCTCGGCTGGCTCTCGACCCCCTTGGCGTCAATCGAGCTGACGACCCAGTAGTAGGTCCCCTCGTCCAACCCGTTCACCTGCGCCGTAGTCTTTCCCGCGATCTTTTTGTCCACAACGAAATTCGACAACATGGCGGAGGGCGAGACCTGAAGATGGGACGCGACGGCCCCCGGCATCTCGGACCAGGAAAACTCCACCGTGGTATTCTTGGGGTCCTTGCTGAGCGTCAAGGCCATGTTGGCGGGAGCCACGAGCGCGGGTGGAGCAATCACTTTCTGCCGGGTCATGCCGGGAGCGTTCTGATCGAAAGTCACCTGTTCGTACTGCCCCAGGCGGACGCTGGTCGAACCGCGGCGGACTTCGGCCTGGCCCTGGTCCACCGTGAACTCGTGCTTGTTCTTCGACGGGTCATTGCGGACGACCGCCCGGCTCTCCTCCGAGAGGCTGGCCACGGCGTCGGCAAAAGAGACTTGTGAAGTCGAACCCGCGACTTCGAACCTGCTGGTGGCGAGGTCCACGGCGCCGGATGAGACCTGGACCGAAACGCGAGTCGCCCGCGTCACCGGGTCCTCGCGGCTTTCCTCCACCACGATCAGCGAGTCGGGCTTGAGCAGATAATTGGTCCCGTCGGCGAAGATGATGCGCGCCACACCGTCGCTGCCCGTCTGCACGAAGTCGCCCTTTTCCAGGCCTGTGTTGTAGTCCGCGCGGATCCACTGGAGCGACCGCGGCCTCTTCACGCGCACGGTGCCGTCAATATTGACGAAGTGGGCTTCCCGCTTGGTGGTGGCGGACTCCGTTTCGCCGGCCCCGGCCATTCCGGCCGTGAGCGCCGAGAAGAGCCGCTTCACCTTACCGCCGACGAAGCCCGGAGCAATCAGATAAAAAATGAATCCCGCGACGACGAGCGCCGAAACGGCATAGAAGGCGATGGCCCGGTAGGAAATGGTCGTCCATTCGACTTCATAGGTGCGGTCCGGCTCGCGGACAGGTTGCCTTGGCGTCACGCCCATAGTGTTGGGGCCCAGTCGCCCTATTTTTGACCAATCCCCTATCAGGGTCAAGCAGTTTGTCTCCGCGGTGGGCCTGCGCGCGCGCGAAACGCGCTCGCCGCAGCAACTCCGGCCAACAAGTTGCTCCTCCCTTCCATCTACCCTATAATGGCGTGGTCTGGCCTGAGCGGCCGGGGACCCCATGTTCAGACTCTTCAGAGGAAAACGCGAGGCGCTGAAGAAGTACCTGCTCGCCGCCTTCCTGCTCATCATGGCGCTGGGTATGATCGGCGTCGTGACACCGTTTTTTTCCGGAGGCGACACCAGCCGCGTGGAGATGAACGTCCTGGCGAAGGTGGGCGACCACACCATCACCGTCCAGGTCTTGCAGCGGACGGTCCAATCACGGCTGAAGAATACGCCCCAGGGATTCGACTCGCGCCTGGTCCCGTTGCTCGCCGGCAGCCTGCTCGACGAGATGGTGCTGCGGTACGCGATCGAAATCCAGGCCAGGAAACTGGGGCTCGAAGTCACCCCGGAGGAACTCCTGGAGGCGACGCAGCGCATCCCGTGGCTCTACTCGAACGGCTCGTTTATCGGTATGGACGCGTATGAGAACCAGATCCAGCAGCAGACCGGCATGACCGTCGCTCAGTTCGAAGCCGAGCTCCGGGAAAGCCTGCTGTTCGACAAAATCCGCGCGACCGTCACTGACGGCATGCAAGTGTCGCTGGCCGAAGTCCATGAGGAATTCGTGCGGCGGAACGCCAAAACCAAAATCGAGTACGTCCTTTTCGATCCCAACCAGTTCCTGCAGGCCGTTGAGGTAGGGCCGCAAGCCCTCGAGACCTTCTTCAAAAAAGACCCTGAACGTTACATCGTCCCCGAGCAGCGCCGGGTGCGCTACGTCCTGATCCAGCCGGACCTCGTCCGGGCCCGGGTCAGGCTGGGGGAGAGCGAACTTCGGCAGTACTACACCCAGCACCTCTCGGACTACCGCGTCCCCGAGCGCGTCAAGGTGGCGCACATCCTCTTCAAAACCACCGAAAAGACTCCCGCCGAAATTGCCACGATCGAGAAGAGCTCGCAGGACGTCCTGAACCAGGTCAAGTCCGGAAAGGACTTCGGCGAGCTGGCCAAGAAATATTCGGAGGACTCGAGCGCTTCAAACGGCGGGGAAATCGGCTGGATTGTGCGCGGGCAGACCGTGAAAGAGTTTGAGAATGCCGCTTTCAGCATGAAGCCCGGCCTGACGAGCGGCCTGATCAAGACCATCTATGGCATCCACATCTTGAAGGTGCTCGAAAAGCAGGCCGCCCACCTCCAGACCTTCGACGAAGTGAAGGAGACGATCCGCGCGGCGCTCGAAAAAGAAAAGCTCGACGCCGCCGAGCAGGCCCTGGCGCAGAAACTCGAACAGGAGCTCAAGAAGAACCCGGAGGCATTCGATTCCGTCGCGAAGCGAGAAGGACTTGAGGTCAAGGAGACGCCGCTGTTCCGCCAGGACGAGACCGTGCCGGACTTCGGGAAGAACGAGAGCTTCTCCGACCTGGCCTTCGAGCTCGCCACGGGGCAGGTGGGGCAGCCCATCACGGTCGCGAAAGGCCTGGCGATTATTCGGGTGACCGAGATCAACCGCCAACACGTGCCCAAGCTGGAAGAAGTCCGCGAGCGAGTGGAGGAAGACTACCGGGCGGAGCAGTCGAAGACGGTGGCTTCAGAAAAGGCCCGGGAACTCGCCGCGCGTTGCAAGACCGGCGACTTCAAGAAACTCGCCAGGGCGGCGGGACACACCGTGAAGGAGAGCAAGGACTTCAGCCAGCTCGAGTACGTTGAGGGCCTGGGTTCCGGCTCGCAGCTTTCCGCAGCCTTCACTCTGGGCCCGGGGAAGACGAGCGACGTCGTTTCCCTGGGGGCGACGAGCGCGGTCTTCCGCGTGGTTTCCCACACTCCTCCGAATGAGGCGGACTTCGAGGCCCAGCGCGACCGGATCGCGGAGGAGCTGGTCGAGCGGAAACGCAGCCTCGGGTTCGAAATCTTCCGGCAGAACTTGAAACAGCAGCTCGTCGGCTCCAAAGAACTGAAGTTGAACGAGCAGGCGATGAAACTGTTCCTGGCCTCGTACGAGAGGAAGTAAGCGGGCCCGGCGCCCGAGCGCCGGCTGAAGCCCGGGCCACGTCATTCCTCCGCGAGTAACTTTCAAACGATGTCTCCGCGCCTCAGCAAACTCCATCCCGAACAGGCAGACTCCGCGACCCGCCAAATTTTCGAGCAGTTCCTCAAGGAGCGCGGCAACATCCCCAACATGTTCCGCACCGTGGCGCACCGGCCCGAGATCGTGAAGACGATGACCGCCCATTTCCGCGCCGTCATGGACACAGGAACGGTGGAGAAGAAGCTAAAAGAGATGGTCGGGGTGCGTGTCTCCCACCTCAACCACTGCGAGTATTGACTGAACTCTCATACCGCCTTGGCAAGGCGGCTGGGGGCGACGGAAGGCGAGCTGGCCGCGCTCGCCGCCGGCGACTTCAGCGGTTTCGGCGAGCGCGAGCGGGCGGCGCTCGAATTCGCCGAGAAGCTGACGCTCGACTCGAAAAACGTGGACGACGAACTTTTCGGCCGCCTCCGCCGGTCCTTCAGCGAAGGCGAAGTTGTGGAGCTCGCCGCCGTCGCCGGCATTTTCAACTATTTCAACCGCTTCAATAACGCTCTCCAGATGGAACCCACGCGCTAGCGGACACGCCGCGCCCGCCTGGCCCGCACCCCTCAGCTTGACCCGTCCTGACCCATCGGACATAATCGCGGAGTTGCTGCTCGCCGTCTCGAGGGGAACTGACTTTGCGCGACATCCGTAAAGTGGCCGTGCTCGGCGCTGGCACGATGGGAGCGCGCATTGCCGCCCACCTGGTCAACGCCTCGATTCCTTCCCTCCTCCTCGATATCGTTCCCCGAGAACTCACTCCGGACGAGCAGGCCAAAGGCCTGACCCTCAAGGACGCGAAGGTCCGGAACCGCTTCGCGCAGGCCGGCCTGGACGCCGCCTTGAAGTCCAGCCCTGCCGCGTTCTTCGTCCCCGAAGCCGCCCGCATGATCACGATCGGAAACTTCGAAGACCATCTGAGCTGGGTCAAGGACTGCCAGTGGATCATCGAGGCCGTGACGGAAGACGCCAAGGTCAAGCGCGCCCTGTTCGAAAAAGTACAACCGCTGCGCGGGCCGGGCGCCATCCTCAGCACGAACACTTCCGGCATTTCCGTCGCGAGCCTCGCCGCGGGATTCGACGACGACTTCCGCCGGCATTTCCTGGGGACTCATTTCTTCAACCCTCCCCGTTACATGAAACTGCTCGAGCTCATCCCGACCGCAGAGACTCTGGTCGAAGTCGTCGAAGCCGTCACGCGTTTCGGCGATGTCGTGCTCGGGAAGGGCATCGTCATCGCCAAAGACAGGCCGAACTTTATCGCCAACCGGATCGGAACATTCGTCACGCTGAACGTGCTGCGCGTCATGCGCGAGGACGGCTACACCCTCGAAGAGGTTGACGCGCTCACCGGCCCGGCGATGGGCCTGCCGAAGTCCGCCACTTTCCGCACGCTCGACCTCGTCGGCCTCGACGTGCTCGCGCACGTGGTCAAGAACCTGAGCGAAGCGCTCCCCGAGGACGAGCGCCGGGAGTTGTTTGTGGTGCCGGATTTCGTCGCCCGCATGCTCGAGCTCAAGCTCCTGGGTGAGAAAACCAAGCAGGGGTTTTACAAAAAGGTCGCGGGGACAGGCGGGAAGAATGGCGACGAGAGCGAAATCCTGACGCTCGACCTTAAAACGTTCGAGTACCGCCCCCGGCAGAAGCTAAACCTGCCGGCGCTCGAGATGGCTCGGAATATCGAGGACGTGCGCCAGCGCGTCTCCTCGCTGATGGCGTCGCCCGACCGCGCGGGAGAGTTCTACCGGAAGGTGCTCGGCGACACATTCCACTACGCCGCGAGCCGCATCCCGGAGATCTCGGACGACATCCTCGCGGTCGATGACGCCATGAAGTGGGGCTTCAATTGGGAATGCGGCGTCTTCGAGCTCTGGGACGTAGTGGGCGTCGGGGCGACGGCGGAGAGGTGGCGGAACGAAAAGCGTCCCATCCCGCCGCTCGTCGAAAAGCTCCTGGCCTCGGGCAAAAAGAGGTTCTACGAAGAATCCGACGGAAAGCGCCGCGTCTTCGATTTTGCCAAGGGCGAATACCGCGTCCTCGAAGACCAGCCCGGGATCATCCTGCTCCCCTCCCTCAAGGCCCGAAAACGCGAGATCAAGAAGAATCCCGGCGCCAGCCTGGTTGACCTCGGCGACGGCGTCGTGTGCCTCGAGTTCCACTCCAAGATGAATACCATCGGCGCCGATACGGTGCAGATGATGCACGCGGGCCTGAAGGCGCTGAGCGAGGGCTTTGAGGCCATGGTGATCGGCAACCAGGGCGCCAACTTCTGCGTGGGCGCAAACCTGATGCTGGTGCTTATGGCCATCCAGGAAGGCGACTGGGACGAAGTCAAACGGGCCGCGCAGACGTTCCAGAACGCGAACATGGCGGTGAAGTACGCGCCCAAACCCGTCGTGGCCGCTCCATTCGGGATGACGCTCGGCGGCGGAGTCGAAATCTGCGTTCACTCGGCGCGCGTGCGGGCCGCTGCTGAGACTTACATGGGGCTGGTGGAAGTGGCCGTAGGAATCATTCCCGCGGGCGGCGGCACCAAAGAGATGCTCGTGCGCGCCCTGGACGCCGCTCCCCGGGATGAGGACGCCGACCCGTTCGCCTTTGTGAAAGAAGTCTTCCGGAACATCGGCATGGCCAAGGTCTCGGCCAGCGCCGAGGACGCCCGCAAGTTCGGTTACCTCTCCCCGCGGGACTCCATCAGCATGAACCGCGACCGGCTGATCGCAGACGCGAAGCAGCTCGCGCTCGACCTCGTAAAACTCGGCTACCGCCCGGGCAAGCCTCGCGAGGACATCCGCGTGCTCGGCCGGGCGGCTTTCGCCAAGATGAAGCTCGGCCTGCACCTGATGCGCCGCGCCGAGTACATCACGGACTTCGACGCGGTCGTGGGGACCGAGCTCGCGCGCGTGCTCTCCGGCGGGGAGTTCACTTCGCCTCAACTCGTCTCGGAGCAGTACCTGCTCGAACTCGAGCGCGAGGCTTTCGTGAGCCTCTGCGGGCAGAAGAAGACCGTCGAGCGCATGCAGCACATGCTCAAGAAAGGAAAGCCACTGCGGAACTGAAAACCCACGGAGGGCCTGAACGGAATGTGGCCAGGCACGCGCTCCAGTATAATGGAGCGGGGGGAGGTGCGCCGGAGATGCGAAACATTTTGTTGTTCCTCTTGTCCTCCCTGCTGCCGGCGGCGCTTGCGGGGGCCGACAACGCGAAGACGAGCGAAACGCACTGGCAGATTTCAGGCGACCTGACCGAGGCCTGCTCCTGCGACGTGCCCTGCACCTGCAACTTCGGTGGAAGGCCGTCTCCCCGACACTATTGCTGGTCGGTCTTCTCGATCAGCATCGAGAAAGGCCATTTCGGCGAGGTGAAACTGGACGGGCTGCGTCTGGCGGGCGCTCACGGCAAGAAGAGCAACGTCTGGTATATTGACGAACGCGCCACGCTCGAGCAGGCCGCGGCGCTCAAGGCCATCGCCGGGCGATTGGTCAAGCCATCCTCCACCGCGACCTACATCGAGACTGCCCGCATCATTCAAGAGGTGGGAGAAAAAAACAACCGACTGGAGATCGGCGACCGCGGAGGATTCCAAGCCGACTACATCATCGGGCTCGACCACAAGACCCCGGTGGTGGTCGAAAACAATACGACCTGGAACATTCCCCGCTCCATCAAGGGCAAGACCCAACGACTTCACTACAAAGACTCGCACGGAAACAAATTCGACATGAAGGGGACAAACTCGAACCAGGGGAAGTTTGACTGGGACGACCAGACGCCGTCCTACTTTTAGCGGCTGCGGCGACCGGCCGGCTGTTTGCAACCGGCCGAGGTCAGTTCCGGCAAGGAGAGCACGATGAAAGAAGCGGTCATCGTTTCCATTGCGCGGACGGCGGTGGGCAGGGCCCCGCGCGGCACGCTGCGAGACACCCGCCCGGACGACACGGCCGCGGCGGTGATCAAGGAAGTCCTGCGGCGCGCGCCGGCGCTCAACCCCAACGAAATCGAGGACGTGATCCTGGGCTGCGCGATGCCGGAAGCCGAGCAGGGGAACAACGTGGCCCGCGTCGCGTCCCTGCGCGCCGGCCTGCCGGTGACCTGCGCGGCGATGACGATCAACCGGTTCTGTTCCTCAGGCCTGCAGGCCATCGCCCTCGCCTCCGAGCGCATCATGGCGGGGTCTGCGGAGGTCATCGTCGCGGGCGGAACGGAAAGCATGAGTCTGATTCCGATGGGCGGGTTCCACTTCTCGCCGAACCCCTACTTGATGGAGCACTATCCGGACACTTACCTCAGCATGGGACTGACGGCGGAAAACCTGGCTCGAAAATACGAGATCACGCGCGAACAGGCGGACCAGTTCGCGCTTCGCAGCCACCAGCGCGCGCTCGCGGCCATCGCCCAGGGCAGGTTCAAGGAGGAAGTCGTTCCCCTCGAAGTCGTCGAAGTCAGCATGAACGGCAAGGACACACGGTCACGGCAGGCAACGCTTCGCAGATGAGCGACGGCGCGGCGGCGGCCGTCGTGATGTCAGTGGACAAAGCCAAATCGCTTGGGCTCAAGCCCCTGGCGCGTTTCGTCAGCTTCACGACGGCAGGCACGCTCCCCGAAGAAATGGGCGTCGGGCCGGTCTTCGCCATTCCCAGGGCCCTGAAGCTCGCCGGCCTGAAACTTTCGGATATTGACCTGGTCGAACTCAACGAAGCCTTCGCCGCCCAGACCCTTTCGGTGATCAAGTTGGCGGGCCTCGACCCGGAAAAAACCAACACGAACGGCGGCGCTGTCGCCTTGGGCCATCCGCTGGGATGCACGGGCGCCAAGCTGACGGCGACGCTGCTCGGCGAGATGAAGCGGCGCAAGTCGCGGTACGGCATGGTAACGATGTGCGTGGGCGGGGGCATGGGCGCGGCCGGGATCTTCGAAAATTTGCAGTAGCTCGCCCTTACCCGGACCCGCTGAGTGGGACCACCCTCTCCCTTGGCGAGGGGGTTGAGAAGTTAGGAAGCCAGGCCACTTTTGCACTGAATTATGAAGAGACGGAGGGGGGACGAAGGAGGGACTCCGTGGGTACAGCAGCCACAACCAAGACGCGCACTCGCGGCGGCAGCTTTCTGATTGAGCGCCGCGCGCCGGAAGACGTCTTCACGCCCGAAGACCTGAACGACCAGCACCGGCTGATCGCCCAGACGGCCGAAGAGTTCGCCAAAAATGAAATCCTGCCTCTGGCGAAGGACATCGAGGAAAAGAAGCCGGGGCTGCTGCGCGAGCTCCTGAAGAAAGCCGCAGACCTCGGGCTGTGCGCGACCGACGTCCCTCAGAAATACGGCGGGCTCGAGCTCGACAAGATCTCGAGCATCGTCGTCGCGGAAAAGATGGCCTGCAACGGGTCCTGGGCGGCCACGCTGGGTGCGGCCGCGGGCATCGGCCTCCTGCCCATCGCGCTCTTCGGGACGGAAGCTCAGAAAACCAAGTACGTCCCCAAGCTCTCCTCCGCCGAATGGGTGGGCGCGTACAGCTTGAGCGAAGCGGGCTCGGCCTCGGACGCCCTCAATGCCAAGACCCGGGCTACGCTCAGCCCGGACGGAAAAAACTATCTGCTGAACGGCACCAAGATGTGGATCACGAATGGCGGCCTTGCGGACGTTTACGTGGTCTTCGCCAAGGTGGACGGCGAGAAATTCACGGCGTTCATCATCGAGCGGACTTTCGCCGGCGTCTCTCCCGGGGCCGAAGAGCACAAGATGGGCATCCGGGGCTCTTCGACAACGCCGCTCAACCTCGAAAACGTCCCGGTCCCGGTGGAAAACGTTCTGGGAGAGGTCGGCAAGGGCCACCTGATCGCTTTCAACATCCTCAACATCGGACGCCTGAAGCTCGGGGCGGGGTGCGTGGGCGGGGCCAAGTACCTTATTGCTGAGGCGCTGAAGTGGGCCAAGGAGCGCGAGGCCTTCGGCAAAACAATCGCCGACTTCGGGATGATCAAGGAAAAGCTCGGCAAGATGGTGATGCAAACCTACGCGCTCGAGAGCATGTCCTACCGCACGACCGGCATGATTGACTCCTTGCTCGAGGGAGCGGACCAGGGTTCCCCCGAAGCGTCCAAGCGAATCCTGGAAGCGCTTCAGGAGTATGCCATCGAGTGTTCCATCCTCAAGGTGATGGGGACGGAGGTCCTGGACTTCGTGGCGGATGAGACGGTGCAGATTTACGGCGGGTATGGTTTTTCGAGCGAATACGACGTCGAGCGAGCCTACCGCGACCAGCGCGTCAACCGCATCTTTGAGGGCACCAACGAAATCAACCGGCTCCTGATTATTGACATGCTCATGAAGCGATCCATGAAGGGCCAACTGGCGTTGATCCCCGCGGCGCAAAAATTGATGGACGATATCCTGAGCATGGGGCCGGAAGAGGAAGTCGCGGACGACCGGCCGCTGGCCGTCGAAGCGGCGCTGGTCGAAGCGGCGAAGAAAGTTTTCCTGCTCGCGGCCGGCAGCGCGGTGCAAAAGTACATGCAGAAGCTGGCCGACGAACAAGAGGTGATCGGCATCCTCAGCGACCTGGTGATGGATATTTACTCGATGGAGAGCGTTCTGCTGCGGGCGCTGAAGAAGATCTCAAAAAAAGGGCCGGACTCGAGCGCCACTGAAATAGACGCGACGCGGTCGCTGATTTACTGGGTGCTGGACGACATGGAGGCCACCGCACGCCGCGCGCTCGGCCGCATTGCGGAAGGAGACATGCTTCGCGCCCAGCTTGCCGTCGTCCGGCGGCTGCTGCGTCGCACGCCTCCGGACACCATCGAGCTTAGACGGCGATTGGCAAACCGGGCGCTCGAACTCGGGCACTATCCGTTCGTTTGACGAGCGGGGACGCGCTTCACCCGCGGGCTTGTTTCCCTCTGCGCGCAGGGCCTGGCCTCCACGGTCGCGACAGAGGCGCAAACCGCACTCGCCCGAGCTTAAATCCCTTTCAAGGCCTTGGCAGCCCCGGCCAGGTCTGAGACCCCGAGGACGACATCCACTTTCTTCCCCCCCTTGGCGACGGTCGCGTAGGCGTAGTCCATATTGATACTCACCTGGCCCAGGCGACTGCCAATCTCGCCCAGGACGCCCGGCTTGTCAGAGACCGTCAATCGCAGGACCTCTTCCTCCGTCGTGCGGATGCCGAGGTCTCGCAACACCTTCTTCGCCTTCACGGGACTGCTCACTTGCAGGCGAATGGGGCTTTCCCCGCCCGTTCCGTAGGCCGTGAATGACGTGATGTTTACTTTGGCGTTGCCCAGCGCTTTGGCGATCCTGCCTATTGTCCCCGGATAACTATCAACCCAGGCTGTTATCTGTTTTACCTTGGCCATATTCAATCCCTCCTCAACTGTGTCATGGAAGTTCAGCTACGAGCGGACTCGCTGTGCGAACCCGCATCTCCAAGGATTCTCAAGTTCAAACCAGTTTGCCTCTACCCCAGCCCGAGCTCGCCAACAGCTTTCCGCTTAGTCCTGCGGGTAACGACCCCGGCAGGGCGGCCTGATTTAGAGGCTTTCAGGTGGCCGTAAAATACTCCAAGTTCGTGCCCGGTGTAAAGGCAGCGGGCGGAATGTTGTGGCGCGGCTCCATTGCAGGATTGCGACTGCAGGCCCGCGCAATTTCTCTTCGGCATGGATAGCGGCGAAATCCACATGGCGCTTGACTTCGCTTGGAAAGAGTGCAAATTGGTCTGCCGCATGTCGCGAAGCCGTCCAAGGGCACGCCCGGGGGAGGAGCAGTGACTCGCCGGAAGAAAAAAGTCCACGTGGTGGTGGTCGGCAGCACGAATTTTGACCTCGTGGTCAAGGCCGCCCGGCTGCCAAAAGAGGGCGAGAGCATGCTCGCCTCAAACCTCAAGTTCTTCCCCGGCGGCAAAGGCGCGAACCAGGCGGTGGGCGCGGCGAGACTGGGAGCCAGAACGACTTTCATCGGCGCGGTCGGCAAAGACCCCCTCGGCGATTATCTGGTCCGGTGCCTGAAGGGCAGCGGGATTGACACGGCCTGGGTCAAGCGCCATCCCACGCACACGACGGGCTGCGCCTTCATCACGGTTTATCCGAACGGGAACAACTCGATTGTGGTGGACCCCGGCGCCAACTATACGCTTCAGCCGCGCGACATCGAGCGAGCTAAGAATTTGATCGCTCGGGCGGACGCGCTGGCGACGGTGCTCGAAATCCCACTTGAGACCGTCGAGGCGGCGATTCGCCTGGCGCGGAAGGCGGGGAAATTCACCGTCCTCGACGCCGGCCCGCCGCGCGGCTGCCCGCCGGAAATCTTAAAACTCCCGGACATCGTCTCCCCGAATGAGACGGAGCTTGAAGAGCTGAGCGGCGAAAAAGTTTCCGGGCGCGATTCGGCGCGACATGCCGCGGAAAAGCTGCTCGAACTCGGAGTCAGGACGGTAGTCTTGAAGTTGGGAGGCGATGGCTCGATGCTGGTCACTGCCAAGGGGTCCACTCACTTCCCCGCGCATAAAGTCGAAGTGGTTGACCCGACGGCCGCGGGTGACGCCTTTACAGCGGCGCTGACGGTTCAACTGGGGGCGGGATTCGCAATCGAGGACGCCATCCGCTACGCGAACGTTGCCGGCGCGCTGGCGACGACCCGGCTTGGCGCCCAGCCCTCTCTCCCGACGCGAAAAGAAGTAGAGGCCTTCGCGGCGCGCGCGGCCAAACTGGGCTAAATGTTAGACCACTTCTTGAACCCTAGCAGACCATGGAGCGCCTTCTACCCACCGCAAAGGAACTCGCCAAGGGCGCGGCCCGTTCGCGAAGACAGGGACGCGGCCTGCTGGGGCAGCCAGATGCGCCTACTTTAGAATCGCATTTCCGAGGAAGCCGCGGTTTTCGCCGTCGGCATCGCGGACCAGCAAGCTCACCCGAAAAGCCCCGGCAGGCAGGGGAACAGATTGTTCCAGGCGGAAGACTTCGCGAGGGTCAACCGCCTGCAAGGTCTCGTGAGCCAGCTCCTCGCCGAAGCCGCTGTAGAACACAGCTTCAGTGGTGCCGGGGGTAAACACTCCGAAAACTCCCTTCAAGTTGACGCGCGAGCCCTCGACTCTCGCCGAGAGCGGCTCGCTGATGGCGCCCGCCGAGACGGCATTGAGGATAGGGTTCGGAACGCGAGTCGGCGCCCACTGGACGGTGAACAGGTACTCTTCACCCGGGTCGAGCGCGGCGTAAGGGCTCAGAACTTCTGATTCCAAAAAGTAAGGGGTCTTCTTGGGGTCGTCGGGGAGGGTCTGATCAAACGACCCGCGGGAAATGGTCCCCGGGCCGTCGTTCCACGATTCGACCGAGGCGTTATCCGGGTACTCCATTCCGGCGAAGTACTTGAAATTCTCGACGAAGCAAATATTTTTCTGCCCGTTCGCGACGGCGTACCAACCCTGGTCGGAGTCCGCTGCGATCTTGCCCACGCGATAGAGGTAGTGGACGCGCAACATGTGGCCGCCGTGCAGAAGCTCGTAGCTCGGATGGCGCGCGTCGCCGTAGGGCTTGTAGTAGCCCTCGGGGAAAATGCTGTGGTGGTTGAGCGGGACGTACATGTAGAGCTCGGGATTGGGCTTTGAGGGGTCGCGCGCGTCTGAGGCATCATGCTGGACGAGGTGCCAGATGCCCCAGCGGATCTGCCGCCGGCTGATGTTGCGCATCACCTGGTCCACTTTGATCCGAGTGGTCCCCGCGTAAACGTGGAACGTCCGCGCGAACTGGACGCCGGTACGGGGGTCCGGCGGGCTCGTCACGCGCACGGCCACTTCGCTCGGGGTCTCCGTCACCACTTCCGCCTTGAACTTGCTGCCGTCCAGCACGTAGTAGGGAATGCTCGGCCACTCGCTGTCGTTCATCCAGCCTTCGGGCGCGGGCCAGACCTTATCGCCGCCGTAATTCGCCCAGCCTGCTTTGACGTTGTTTTGCTCGGGAGGAAGCACCTTCCCGGCAAGGTCGTTGTTGACGAAGAAAAATTCCTGGTCGCCGAGTTGAAGCTGGATGGCGCGCCCGCCGAGGTCAGGCGCGATGAAAAGGCTGATGACGCCGTTCGAAAGGCGATAGACGCTCCAGCCTTTGTACTGGGTCTTTTCGAGTTTTGCCTGATAGGAAGTTGCGGGTGTCGCCATAGCGAGCCTCGTCGAAAAAACAGGGATGAAGGCGCAAAGAGATGCCTTCTTGCCTGACCCCGCCGACTTGCTGCGGGGGAGTGAGATGACCAAAACCGCTCCAAGCGTTGCGAATGCGATCAACCGGAGAATCCAATTCATCTGAGAAACACCTCAAGACGGCTGCTGCCGTTCAGTAGCCCGTCGGAACGATCCAATAGGTCGCTTTGAACGATTTCCCCGGCGCGAGAACGGCGAGCGCGGCGAACTTGCCTTCGTGGTTCAGGTTGAACGAATTGGTCGGGCCCGTCTGCGGCTCGACGCAGATCAAAGTGTTATCGAGCGGCGCGTAGATGACGGCGAAATCCAACTCTTTCCCGTACACGATCTCGATTTTCTGGGTCTTCCCCTGGACGGAAATGTGGCCGAAGCCGTCCTTGCTCCGGTCGAAGTCCGAGAACACGTCATCGAGAAAAGTCTTCCCGAGCGTCAGGTGGGCCGAGCCGGGCAGAAACTTTTCGATGGGCTCGGTCTCGCCGGTGGAGATGAGCTGTTTCGACGGAATCCAGTGCGTTTTGGTGCCGACTGAAAGCGTCCAGTCTTCGCGCGGCCCGTCCGGGCGGAAGTAAGGGTGATAGGCCATCATCACGGGCATCGGAGCGCGGCTGACGTTGGTAACGACGGTCGTGTTCGCGAGTTTTCCGTCTTTCAACCGGTAAGTCGTCTCGATGGTGTGCGCGAACGGGAACTGGGCCATCAGGTCGGGATACCGGTAGAACTCGAGCCGGGATACGACGAAGGCGCCCTC
>QHZM01000509.1 GCA_003224665.1 Acidobacteriota bacterium | reverse complement strand
CGTCCCGAAGTGGATCACCGGGACTCCCGGAGAGATTCCACAAATCAGCGCGCGGGTGTAAGGCTGGACGTACTCGCGGTAATCGGCAGGCCCCAGGCATCCGACCCAGGTATCGAAAACCTGGACCGCCTGCACGCCGGCGGCGATCTGGCCGTTGATGTACCCGGTCAGCCCGCGGACCAGGTGTTCCATCAGGGCTCGCCAGGCGCCCGCGTCGCGGTACATCAGCGTCTTTGTGTGAACGAAGTTTTTCGACGCGCCGCCCTCGATGATGTAAGAGGCCAAGGTACACGGCGCAGCGCCGAAGCCGATGAGCGGCGTCTCGCCGGGAAGCTCGGCGCGCGTCTTCCGGATGGCGTCAAAGAGGAAGCTGGCAAAAATGATGGCCGCGTCGGCGCCGATTTTTCTCGCGGCAGTCACCGTGAGCTCGGCGACGAGGTCAGGGTTTTTACAAAGCTCAAGAAACGGCACCCGCGCCCTGAGCTCCCGGTACTCCTTCATGTACCTCCCAGCTTGCCGCATCAGCCAGACGGGCGTCGCGTCCGCGGGTTCCAGGCGGCAGGCCTTCATGAAACGCGACTCTCGCCAGGGCGCGGGGGAAGGCACTCGCGTTTCGCGGGGCGGGACGACTTTTACGGATCCAGGCGAGCCGGAACTTGGGCCGGCCTCGCGAGTGGTGAGCCCGGGATTCCCCCTGAGCGGCGCGCCGCCTCGCTCCCCGCTCTTTTCGCGAAGGAGAGCCGAAGCCCTTTCCGCGGCCTCGAGCACAAGGTTGCCCATCTTGGGATGCTCGGGCTCAAGGTCAACCGTTATCCCGTTCGCCACCAGGGCTTCACTGCACGTGGGGCCGACGGAGCAGACCACTGAGCTGCGAAGTTTTTCGAAGAGTCGCTCCTTAAAACCCTTCTCCGAGGCGACTCGCAGGACGTGTTCCACCTGAGCGGCGTTCGTGAAGAGGACCACGCGGGCGCGTCCTTCGAGAATCGCCCGCAGGGCCTCGAGGAGCGGGCCAAGGTCTTCGGGAAGCGCCCAGCGATAGACGGGCACGCGGAGCACCTCAGCGCCGCGCCCGGTCAACTCCTGAATAAGCTTCTCGTTGGGAACGCCGTACTCTTGAATGGCCACCCTGCTCCCATCCAGCGTGAAACCGCGGGGATTTTCGTCGAGCTCCTGGAGGATTTCGCGCCACGTGTTGGGCTCCGGGACCATAATCGTGACAGGGACTTGAAACTCGCGAAGGACGGCAACGGGCTTCGGTCCGCGAGCGATGATGGTGACTTTCGAGAGGCCTCGGACGATCTCACTGACGGGGTAGCGGGTGGCGAGGGTCTCGAGCAAAGTCCGCGTGCCGACCCCGGTCATGAAGATGACGCCGTCGAGCTTCCCGCCGAGAAGCTTTTCCGCGAAATCAAATGCGGCGACATTTTCCTCGAGCGGGATTTCCCGCATCGAGGGACCGACTCTCGGAATACCTCCGTAGTTCGAGATTAAGGCAGCAGTCTCCTTCGCCCGGCGGCTCTCAAACGCCGCCACCTCGAGACCTCCAAAGCTCCCTGCCCGCCTTGCTTCGTCTCCCATAATTGAATGCCGCCCATCAAACAGGGACAGCTCTCGAGGTCGCCCGTCGAAAAAGCCGTCCGTGCCCCGTTAAACGGCTCCGCGCGCTCCCGGCCTGTGGGGGAAACCCTGCGCTGGCGCGGATCCCCGCGCCTCTCGAGCGACCGGGTCAGCGTGCCTTGCCCTCTTGGGACGGCCTGAGCGCCTCGCGCAACACCGGATAAAACTGGACGAAAACATTATCCACTTCACCGTGCTCGTGGTGGCAGCTCCAGCAGGCCTCCTTCGGAAAGGGGCTCGCGCGGTCGAGCGCCTTGCCGCCTGAGCCGATAAAATTGAAGTAGGCCCATTTCTCCGGAAACCTCTTCTCATCTTTCACGGCTGCTTCGACTCCGATGAAGCTGTCCTCGAAGTGGCCTTGCTGATTGATGGAAGCTCTGCTGCCTGCCGTCACGACTTCCATCACAAGCACGGTCTTGTCCGGGAACTTGCCAGTCTCGAGAAAATGCCGGTAGGCGTGGGGCTCGAGGTAAATATTCGTGAAATGGGGAGCCTTGTCCGGCGGGCCCTCGTTGTAGCTCATGCCGAGGCCCGACCCGACAAAAACCCATTCGCGGTAACCTTCGGGACGGATGAGCTGATTGCCTTCTTCAAATCGAGGCTCGGACCGCTGCGCCTGCGAGGCAATCGCGCCGAGCGCCAGGAGTAGCACCACTACGTATCTCAGTTTCATCTTGGAACAACGATAATGAAAGAATGGGCCTTCGGCAAGTGAGGTTCGAGAAAGAGGCATTCAAGGGGCGTCG
>QHZM01000508.1 GCA_003224665.1 Acidobacteriota bacterium | reverse complement strand
ATCGGCGTGGATTCCTCGCAGCTCGAATATCGCTCCCCGCGCCGCTAAGGGAGCTCCGGCGTCGGAGCGCGCGGCCGGGAAAAGAGCTGCCTTGGGAGCCCCGACAGTGAATATGAGCCAGACCTCGAACAATCCATGGCTCCACCGTTACGCGATCTTCGTAGCCTTCGCGACTTTTCTCCTGATCATTGCGGGGGCGCTGGTAACCAGCAACGATGCCGGCCTCTCCGTCCCGGATTGGCCGACCTCGTTTGGCAGTTTTCGTATGCCTCGGATGGTCGGCGGCGTGAAGTTCGAGCATGGGCACAGAATGATCGCCGCCTTCGTGGGCCTGCTGACCGTTTTCCTTGCCGCCTGGCTCTGGGTCAGGGAGCCGAGGCGCTGGGTGCGGAGGCTGGGAGGGCTGGCGGTCCTCACGGTCGTTGCCCAGGCAGCGCTGGGCGGCCTCACGGTCTTGCTTTATCTGCCCGTCCCCATCTCCGTGGGCCACGCCTGCCTGGCCCAGATTTTTTTCTGCATTGCCGTCAGCCTCGCTCTTTTTACCCGTCCGGGGTTCCGGTGGGAACCCGCGAAGATTATTGAAGACCCTCGCAGCCCCTCGCTTCGGAAACTGACGGCGGGGACGACGGCGGTCATTTTCTCGCAGCTCATCCTGGGCGCGGCGTTCCGGCACAACGGTTTTGGCATTCTGCCGCACGTCATCGTCGCCGGGCTCGTCACGTTGGGCGTGCTCTGGGTATCGGCTCGCGTGCTGGCGGAGGTGGCCGTCACCACCACGCATGTGGCGGTGGGAGCATTGGTGCTGGCCGCAAGCCTGGTTGTGGCGCTCGAGGCCTATCAAGTCCTCGGAGCTCCCGCCAGAGCCATCCAGATAGCCCGGGCGCCGGAAAGTGCCGTGGGTCTCTAGGAGCGGCTCTTAGCGCCGGCCTCGCCTCGGGGCAAGGCCGCATCGAGATTCGATTCTTGGTTATGCTTCAAGACGACCGGATGCGAAATCGGTCTTCCGCGTTGGGCGATTACTGGACCTTGACGAAGCCCGAGGTGAACTTCCTGGTCGTGGTCAGCACACTCGTGGGCTTCTATCTCGGCTCGCACGGGCGACTCGACTGGCTGCTGCTCGTCCACACTTTGCTCGGGACATTATTGGTCGCCAGTGGGACGGCCACGCTCAATCAATTTATGGAGCGTGAAGCCGACTCGCGCATGCGGCGGACGGCCATGCGACCTTTGCCAGCCGGCCGGCTCAGCCCCTCGAAAGCTTTTTGGTTCGGTATGATGCTTTCAGCCGCGGGCGCGATCTACCTGTGGCGGCTGGTCAATGGCCTGGCGAGCGCGCTGGCCGTCTTCACGCTTGCGACCTACTTGCTTGTGTACACGCCGCTCAAACGAAAGACGCCGTTCTGTACGCTGGTTGGAGCGTTTCCAGGCGCCGTCCCGCCCCTGATTGGATGGGCGGCGGCGCGCGGCGGGCTCAACGGAGACCGTTCGACGACCTTGCGCATCCTGGTTTATTCGTCGGCACTTTTGCCGGTGAGCCTCGCGCCTGTGATGATGGGCCAGGTGGGCCTGATTTACTTTTTCGGGGCGATCATTCTCGGGCTGGGTCTCTTGGGATGCGGGGGTCGCTTGGCCGTCACGAGGTCGAAGGCGCTGGCCCGGCGGGTGGTCCTGGCCTCTGTCGTCTACCTTCCGCTGGTCTTCGCCCTCATGATGTTCGATAAAATTGCGACGTAGATTCGCGCAACAATCGGCCCGCCTCCCTCGAGGCTAAGTCCTGAACCCTCGATCCCGACTCCTGGTTTACGAAGGAGCGAGTTTCCATGCTTGAGACCGTGGTGCTTCTGTTCTTCTGCCTGGTGATAGGGCTGGTCTCCTTGGCGGTCGTTGTATGGGTCGCCTTCTCGGGGCGCTTATTTTACATGGACGGCTTGTTATTGACGTTCGTCAGCCTTACGCTCGGCGGAATCTTTTTGGGCAATTTTGCGTGGTCGGTTCGCAATGGCGAATTTCGGCAGGCCCTGAATCTCCTGCGGAAAACTTCGGACAAGAGCGACGCGCCAAGCGGACCACCACCGGCTTGACGGCATGATTTCTTTATCCGACCTCCCCACGATTGACGCCGCGCTCAATGCCGCGAGCGCCGTCCTGCTCACGCTCGGCTACTTTTTTATCCGGAAGAAAAACATCCTGGCCCACAAGGCGTGCATGCTTTCGGCGTTCGCCACTTCGACGCTGTTTCTCGCCTGCTACTTGACGTACCACTATTTCCACGGCACGACGCGGTTCGCCGGGCGCGGCGTGGTCCGCTGGTTTTATTTTTCGCTCCTCGGGTCTCATACGCTGCTCGCGGCCGCGATTGTGCCGCTCGTGCTGGTCACGCTCTACCGGGCCTGGCGCGAGCGCTTCGACCTGCACAAGCGAATCGCTCGCTGGACCCTTCCCCTGTGGCTCTACGTCTCCGTCACCGGCGTAATTGTTTACTGGACGCTCTATCACCTCTACGGTTAGCCGCGGTGCCTTGCGCTGCCGCACTCGAGGTCAAAGAAAGCTGCGGGTGGCAAAGACATCGGTGGGTGATGTCTGCGACACCGGCGTTCGCAGTGCGCAAGGCGCCATCCGCTCTGCCGTTGCTCGACTTCAATCAAAACGCTAAACTTGCAGCCGCATGAAAAAATCGAGAGATGACGGCAAAGGCGACGCCCGGAGAGTTTGGAGCGACGCAGTCGTTTCCATCTTTGTCGCTCCAGCGGCGCGGGCGCCCATGACGCCGGTCAGCGAAGTCCGCGCCGTGCCGGGAAAGGGGCTTGAGGGCGACCGGTATTTCAGCCAGTCGGGAACCTTTTCGAACAAGCCGGGGCCGGACCGAGAGGTGACGCTGATCGAGATTGAAGCGATCGAGGCCTTGAAGCGCGATTACAAAATCGAGCTCAGCCCCGGAGATTCCCGCCGTAATATCATCACGCGTGGCGTTCCTCTGAATCACCTTGCGGGGCGCGAATTCCGGGTGGGTGGAGTGAAACTGCGAGGCCTGCGGCTCTGCGAACCTTGCTCGCACCTCGAAGGGCTGACCCGTTCCGGCGTCCTGCGCGGGCTGGTCCACCGGGGCGGCCTGCGGGCCGAGGTCCTCAGCGAAGGCCTGATCCGCGTGGGAGACGCGGTTCGAGAACCGTGACCCTTCGTTTCGCCGCCAAGAAGGAGAAAAGGCCCGCCTTCGATGAACGACTCCCCGCCACAACCGCCTGAGCGAGGTCCCGCTTCCCGGCCGGACCTCCTAGAGGCAACACCTCTACAGCCCGCAGCTCCTCCCCCCCGGCCGGGCGGCACGGTCATCATCGTCGTTCCGGTCCTGCTTGTCGTTATCACCTTCCTTTTCTGGTACCAGACGTGGTTTGGCCGGCCGCTCAGGGACCAGGAGATGGCGAATTATCTTTCGGACTTTTCGGCCCCGCACAAGACGCAGCACGCGCTCTCGCAGCTCGCGGAACGGATCGCGCGAGGGGATGCCGCCGCCAGGCGATGGTACCCGCAGATTGTGCGACTCTCCGGGAGCAGTGAGCCCGGACTCCGGCTGATGGCCGCGTGGGTTATGGGGCAGGACAATAAATCGCCCGAATTCCATCAGGCCCTGCGGAAACTCGTCGAAGACCCGGAGGCCATGGTCCGCTGGAACGCTGCGCTCGCCTTGACTCGCTTCAATGACGCGGCCGGAGAGCCGCAACTGCGGCTCATGCTGCGGGCGCACACCGTTCGCGCGACGCAAGCGGGGACGGTCAGCCTG
>QHZM01000507.1 GCA_003224665.1 Acidobacteriota bacterium | reverse complement strand
CTTTTGCGGCCGTGCTTTCGAAGGGGTAAAGGTTCACCGCGACGAGATCGATCAACTCGATCCCGTGCTCCTCCGCCTGCTGCCGGTGCCGCGGGTCGGACCGTTTCGCGAGGACCCCTCCATGCACTTTGGGGTGCAACGTCTTCACGCGCCCGTCGAGCATCTCCGGGAAGCCGGTCAGGTCCGACACGTCCCGGACTTTAAGGCCTTTCTCGCTCAGCACCCTGGCCGTCCCGCCCGTCGATAGGATTTCGATCTGCAAAGCCGCAAGGCCGGCGGCGAATTCCGCGACGCCCGCCTTGTCGCTGACGCTGATCAGCGCTCGAGAAATTTTCCTCATGAAGACTCCTTCGACAAAAGGGAAACTCCCGGAGCAGCCGCGCCTGCCATCGAGGCGCAGCCACCGAGTTCCAAAGGTCGCGTCGGGGGTTTAAGCTTCTGACGAGCGATCGACCCAAAGTCCAGTTGGCTTGTAGTCTAGACGAAATGGGAAGGGCCCGGGGAGGAAACGCTCCCTTACTATTCGCCTTTCACGGCCTTGAACTTGACTTTGCCTTTCTCCACGCTGACAGAGAAAAGCACCTTTTCGCAGCCCAGCGCCTCCTTGATCTGTTGAGTCTTTTCGCGGACGAATTTGGAAAACGCGTGCGGGTCAATATTGTCCACGCGCTCGCCCACTTGGCGCTTGGCCTCCACCATGGCCTTTAGCAACTGGTCAACCTTGTCCGGTTCCTTCTCAGGGTCACGGCAGACGATCCGGATGCCCACCGGGGCGCTGCCTGCCCCCTGACCCCTCGCCGTCGCGAACTGTCCTCGCCCCTCCTCCTTCTCCCGGAGCTTCTTGCGCCAAAGGTCGTTATAGACCGCATATTTCTGGATGAGCGCGTTGAACTTGAACCGCTGGCCGAAGTTCAATTTGGAGGCGTCACTCGAGTACCGCTTGACGGTCCTTTCCACGCGAAAGACCAAATCTTGTGGAGGGCGCTTAGAACCCCCGCTGAAATAAACTTCGTACTCAATCTTTAGTCGTCGGATATCGTCTTCGAGTTTGTTCAGGTCGTCGTCTACGTTCACGGAGGATCCTCGCGGGCTTGCGGGGCCAACCGATTATAGCAAAGCTCCGGGGGTCAACGGTAACGTTGACGCCCGTCACGGTGTATGCTCAAATGTCCTTCGGTTGAGGCAAGAGCGCGCTGAGGCCGTCGAATGGCCCTTCCGGGCGCGCCGCTCAAGGTTGATTATGGACCGTTCCGAGACCGACACGGAGCGGGCGTCAGCGTCGCTGCTCCGCCAGATCCCTGCCGTGGACGAGCTGCTCGGCCGCGCCTCGTTGCGCGCTCTCGAGGGGCGCGTGGGGCGAAGGCTGGTGGTGGACGCGACGCGCAAGGTCTTGCAAGGCCTGCGTGGCCGGATTTCAAGCGGGACGCTCTCCGGCGTCTCAATCGAGACGCTGGAGAAAGAAATTATCGCCGCGACGGAAGCAGCAGCGGAGTTTTCCCTCCGACCGGTGGTCAACGCCACGGGCGTGATTCTTCATACGAACCTGGGCCGCGCCCCCCTGGCGCAGGAAGCCATCGACCACCTGGCTGAAACGGCCACCCGCTATTCCAACCTCGAGTACGACCTCGACCGCGGCGAGCGCGGCCAGCGAGACACACACACCGATCGTCTTTTCGCCCAGCTCCTCGGTGCGGAGCAGACGCTCGTCGTGAACAACAACGCCGCGGCCGTCTTCCTCGCCTTGAACACCCTGGCCGAGGGCGGCGAGGTGATCGTCTCGCGCGGCGAACTGATCGAAATCGGCGGCTCCTTCCGGATTCCTGACATTTGCGCCAAGAGCGGAGCGCAACTGCGCGAAGCCGGGACGACGAACCGCACCCGCATCGCCGACTACGCCGCGGCCATCAACGAACGGACGCGCGTGCTGATGCGCGTCCACCCGAGCAATTTCCGCATCGTGGGCTTCACCGAACGGCCCGCCCTCGAAGAACTCGTCGAGCTCGGACACAAGCACCGCCTCCCCGTCCTCGAAGACCTGGGGAGCGGATGTCTTGAAGACCTCGCTCCGCGGGGCATCCCGGACGAGCCTTCCGTCGCGCCGAGCCTCAGGGCGGGCGCCGATGTCGTCCGACTTCAAAGCGATCCCCGCCTTGCGGATGATCCATACGACGCCTGAAGAAATCGCTCCACGCGTCGAGCGCCTCGCCAAGCAAATCAGCGCCCGGCCGGGCTTCTCCACCAGGGTGAAGGAGGGAGAGTCCGTCATCGGCGGCGGATCGACGCCGGGTCAGTCGCTCCCCACGCGCCTGCTCGCGGTTACGCACGCACGGCTGAGCGCCCAGGAGCTCGAGGCGCGCCTTCGCAAGAATTCCCCTCCCGTTCTCGCGCGCGTTGAACGCGACCAGTTGCTGCTTGACCTTCGCACCGTTTTCGACGACCAGGACGAAATACTCGCCCGGGCCTTCGAGCGGATCTCTTAGCATCGCGCAGGGAAGGGCGGCGGCCGGCTGGCGCGCTCCCCTGATCAAAAGATTCGCTCCAGGGCATTGCTCGACGGCGGTCCGAGCGCCCACCCGAGTCAGAATGAGAGCCCTCCACTTTGACGGAAAACTCAGCCTCCGCAATCTCCCCGAACCTCGACCGGCGAGTGGAGAGGCGCTGACCCAGGTCCGTTTCGCCGGCATTTGCGGTACCGACCTTGAAATCCTCAAGGGCTACTCGGGCTTCCGCGGAATACCGGGGCACGAGTTTGTCGGTGAGGTGGTCGAGTGCGGCGAGAAGGCGTGGGTCGGGAAACGCGTCGTGGGCGAAATCAATGTCACCTGCGGCGAATGCGATTTCTGCCGCCGCGGACTGGAACGACACTGCCGGCGGAGGACCGTGATGGGCATCGTGGACCGCGACGGCGCTTTTGCGGATTTTCTGGTCCTGCCGGTGCGCAACCTCCACGAGGTCCCGGGCACCAGGCCGGGGCCGGGGTGACTGTCATCGGGAGACATGCATGGAAACTCGATCTGGCGCGCTCGTGGGGGATCAGCGCTCGATCTCTTGATGAGGGAGCATTACCCCAGGCAAGCTTTCCCGTGGTTGTGGAGGCGACGGGCTCACCGCGTGGCCTTGCGGAAGCCTTGCGCCTGGCCGAGCCGCGCGGGACAGTCGTTATGAAATCGACTTTTCATGAGGCGGCCCGCTTCGACACTGCCAAACTGGTCGTTGACGAAATCACGCTTCTCGGGTCGCGCTGCGGCAACTTCGCGATGGCGCTGGACCTGCTCCGCGGGAAAAAAGTCCGGGTGCAGGAATTGGTTTCGAAGACGTTTCCGCTCGACGCCGGGCTCGATGCGTTCGAGTACCTGGACCAGAACTCTTGCCTCAAAGTCCTTCTCGCACCAAGACCGGCTGCATAACGGCAGGGCATGGCACGGCCTGAACCCGCAAGCCGTGGGCGGGCCTGAGCCGTGCCCCCGATTAGCAGCTCCCGGCGGCGGCGATGACAAGGATCAGAAACACGGCCTCAATCATCGCCGAGCCGGCAGCAACGCAGAGAATTAGACGAGAGTCCCCGCGCCTCCCTGACAGCGTATGTCCGCGCCACCCATCCGCAATCTCATCGGAAGGCCGGCGCGATACGAAATTCCCCAAAATGTGCGACGGGGCAAGAGGCGCGATTGCGGAAGTGGTCGCGGAATTCGAGCCTTAGCCCGATCTTCTCGGTCAGCCCAGCGTATTGACTTGCTGACTTTCGCTATCGCTGGTCGATGGGGATGTATTTCTGATTGGCAGGTCCGGTGTAATCGGCGAGGGGCCGGATCAGCTTGTTGTTCGCGTACTGCTCGAGCACGTGCGCTGTCCAGCCGGAAATGCGGCTGACGGCAAAGATGAGCGGAAAAAGGTCAACCGGCATCCCCAGGACGTAATAAGCCGAAGCCGAATAGAAATCCACGTTGGCGTTCAGCTTCTTCTCGCGGATCATCGTGTCCTCGATCCGCTTTGAAATCTCAAACCACTTGGTCTGCCCGGCGCGGCGGCCGAGTTCCTCCGACATTTTACGCAGAACCGTGGCCCGCGGGTCTTCCGTGTGGTACACGCGATGCCCAAACCCCATCACTTTTTTCTTCTGCGCCAGCAGGTTGTGGACGAAGGGCTCGGCCCTTGCCGGCGTCTGGATTTCGAGGAGCATCTTCATCACCCGCTCGTTGGCGCCGCCGTGCAGCGGCCCTTTGAGCGCGCCGATGGCGGAGGTGATAGCCGAGTGCATGTCGGAAAGCGTTGAGGCTGTGACCCTCGCCGTAAACGTCGAAGCATGTTGGCGGCGTGGTCCAGTTCGGAGTTGGGTTGGACCGGCTCCTTCCCTTCGCGGATTCGCCCAAACGCGGCCACGAGCGTTCCCATCTGGGCGGTCAACCGCAGCGCCTTCCTGCGGTTGGCTTCGTCGGAAATGTCCTCGGCTTCCGGGTCGTATAGCGAAAGAGCGGAGACTGTCGTGCGCAGCGTCTCCATGGGGTGTTGAGGAGGCGGCAGGCGTTTCAAGAGGTCCACAATTTCGGGGGAAATCGCGCGGTTTTCGGCGAGCTGCTTTCGCAGCAGGTCGAGTTCCTCGCGGTGGGGCAGCCGCCCGTGCCAGAGCAGGTAGACCACTTCCTCAAAATTCGAATGCGCAGCAAGGTCGCCGATGTCATATCCGTAATAAGTGAGCTTTCCCCTATCCCCGTCGATCGAGCAGATCGAGGATGTGGCCACCACCACATCCTGCAGGCCCGCCTTTACCTCGGCCATCGGCTTTCCCCTCTCCCGGAAGGAGTGCCCTTTTTCAGGAGCAACGCCCATCATACACGATGCGAACCGGGCAAAACAAGGAACGCGCAGGCTCGGCCCGGCGAACGCACGGGTCTAAATTCGACTGCCCGGACTAAGATCGCGAGCTAGTCCTGGCGGCCGCAGTTCAGGGTCAAGTCCGAATGAGGTTCGCCTTCCGGCGGAAGGCCTTTCCGCGATTTGGCCTTTGCTCCCCAACGCTCAAACCGAGGAAAGGTTACGCCAAGAGAAGCCGGAGAACTGCTTGACCTCGTAAAAATTTGCCTTTCCTCGCGCTGTTGGCTATTCTTCTCGGGTTTCTTGACGACCCCTGATGGCCGCCCATCACATTGCGGTAGGGCTACTGCTGCTCCTCGCGGCGCTCGTGTTTTTCGCGGTGAAGTTCTTCCGCGCTCCAGGGCCGCACTGGTCGGGAGGCTGGCGGGCGAGTCGCGACTTGCCAAGTCGCCCCAGGAGTTTTTCTGGCTCGCTTTCTGGTCCTTCCCGTTCTGGCTTATTTTCGAGGCCTACAACCTGCACCTCGCCAACTGGAGCTACATCGGCCTGCCGCGCAGCCTCGCGATGCGCGGCGTCGGTTACGTCTGGTCTTACGCGACGATCTGGCCTGCGATGTACGAGACCGCGGACCTTGTCCGCGCCCTGGGCATCTGCGCGGGTCCGGCCAAACGCAGGCTGCGGTTCAGTTCCTCCAGTCACGCGCGCATGATTTTTGCGGGGCTGCTGCTCGTGACGTTTCCTCTCCTGCTGCCCGCGCACGTCAGCCAGTATCTGTTCGGCGCCATTTGGCTCGGCTTCATCTTTCTGCTCGACCCGATCAACTACCGGTGGAACGGCCGCTCATTCTTGCGCGACTGGGAGACGGGTGACACCTCGACATTCTGGAGCTTCCTCATCGCCGGAATCGTCTGCGGCATTCTCTGGGAGTTCTGGAATTTTTGGGCGCAGGCCAAATGGCTGTATGTTTTCCCCATCGGGCCAAGCGCGAAAATCTTTGAAATGCCGCTCGCGGGTTACCTGGGATTTCCTGCCTTTGCGCTGGAATGCTTCGCGATGTACGAGTTCCTCAAGAGTTCAAGAAATCGGCTGGAAGCG
>QHZM01000232.1 GCA_003224665.1 Acidobacteriota bacterium | reverse complement strand
CGGCACGGTCGTAAATCAGGTAGATCACGAGGTACGTGGCCGCGAGGAGCAACAGGACCATGACGAGCGAACCGACCCAGCGCGGGACGCGCGCGCGTTCCATCAGCTTGACGCCGGGGTCGAGGATGAAGGCGATGAAGACGGCGCAAAGCAACGTGATGACAATCGAGCTGGCGTAGTACATGCAAGCCAACAGGATGGCCGAGGCAATAATTCTCAGACTGGTCGCCGGGACCGAGGTCGCGGGCGGCAAGTCGAGCTTGGCTTCAGGCATGGGTTTGAATCCCTGCAGGAGATTTTAGACCCCGCCGCGGGAAATTGCCAGCGAGGAAGGCGGGAAGGGCGCCGGAGGAGCGGCCGCGCGGGCGCCGCCGGTCGCGCCCGTCAAAAATCTCACTGCGGGCCGATTTTTCCCTTGACATCGGGGGCGATTTGCCCTAAAAGTATATTTATACGATGATTGTATAATTATTCCTGCGGGAGAGAAGGCGGATAAGCCCAGAGCTTTGGCCACGGCGATCGAATCCGACATTTCGAAAGGGACCACGAACAAGCGGCAGCCGGCCAAACCGGTCCGGGTCGCGGTGGCCGGAGCGAGCGGCTACGCCGGAGGCGAGCTCCTGCGTCTCCTCGCCCGCCACCCCTTCGCACGCCTCGCGCACCTCGCCTCGTCCGGGCGGGACGGGAAGTCGGCTTCACCCATCGAGCGCGTCCACCCCGCGCTGCGCGGGCAGACCGGACTCGACTGCCAGCCGCTTCGCCTCGACGACTTCTCGCCCTCGCGCATGGACTTCGTCTTCCTGGCGACGCCGCACGAGACTTCTGCCGAGCTTGCGCCGGCTCTCCTCGCACGTGGTCTGCGCGTGGTGGACCTGAGTGGCGCATTTCGCCTCAAAGACTCCGAGGCCTATCCGCGCTGGTACGGGTTCGAGCATCACGCCATCCCTTCGCTCGAGCAGGCCGTTTACGGGCTGACCGAGCTGAACGCCGACGAGGTCCAGAAGGCGCGGCTGGTGGCGAACCCCGGGTGCTACGCCACTTCGAGCATCCTGGCTCTCGCGCCGCTCCTGCGGGCCGGCTGGATTGATGTGGCTGCGGGGATCGTCTGCGACTCGAAATCCGGAGCAAGCGGCGCGGGGCGCTCGCCCAACCAGAAGCTCCATTTTCCCGAGGTGAACGAGAACTGCCGCGCCTATAGCCCCTTTGGCCACCGTCACGTCCCGGAAATTCTCCAGGCGCTTGAGCTCGAGGAAAAAAAATTTACTTTTACGCCGCACTTGCTGCCGGTGACCCGCGGCATCCTGAGCACGATTTACGTCCGGCTCGCCCTGCCCCGCGCGCTCGACGAAGTCGTTTCGCTCTTCAAGGACTTTTACGCGCGCGCCCAACTGGTCCGCGTGTACGGTGACGGCGCGCTGCCGGAAATCCAGTCGGTGGCCCACACCAATTACGCCGACATCGGATTTGCCGCCGACCGCGCCGAAGGGGCTACCCGCCTGATCGTGGTCTCAGCCATCGATAACCTGGGCAAAGGGGCTGCGGGGCAGGCGATTCAAAATATGAACCTGATGTGCGGATACGCCGAGGAGACGGCCCTCGCATGAAAATCGTCATCAAGATCGGCGGGCAGGCAGTCGAGGAGAAAAAGCAGCGCAAGGGGCTGGCGCGGGCCATCGCCGAGCTGAGCCGGGTGGGCCATCAGGTGGTTGTCGTTCACGGCGGCGGAAAGCTCCTGACGCAGACGCTCTCGCGCCTGGGAATTTCGACCGAGTTCTACGAGGGCCTGCGCGTGACGGACGCGGCCACGTGCGACGTGGCGCTGATGGTGCTTGCGGGAATCGTCAATAAGCGCTGGGTGGCGGAGCTCGAGGCGGGCGGCCAGCCCGCCCTTGGCCTCTGCGGGGGCGACGCGGGCCTGGTGACGGCGCGCAAACTGGCGCTGCGTTCGAACGGGCATATGAAAGACCTCGGTTTTGTCGGCCGCCCACAGAAGGTCAATCCGGCGGTCCTCGCGATGGCCTTCCGGGAGGGGCTGGTGCCGGTGGTCGCGAGCCTGGCCCTGGGCCCCCGGGGCGAATTTTTGAACGTCAATGCGGACGATTTCGCCGCGGCGCTGGCCGTGGCGCTCAAAGCGGACCGCCTCGTCTATTTGACCGACTCTGGAGGCGTCCGCGACGCCGGGGGCCGTTTACTGCCGCGCGTCAGCGCTGGGGAGATCCGTGGTCTGATCCAGAAGGGCGTCGTCCGGGACGGTATGATCCCGAAACTTCTCTCGTGCGCGCGCACGCTCCGCCGCCAGGTCGGCGAGATAAACATCCTCTCGTCCGCCGCGCCGAGCGCCATCCTGCGGGCGATCGCCTCGCGCGACTCCGTGGGGACGCGCATCGTCAAAAAGATATGAATCTCGACCAGATCGCGGAGCTCGAGAAACGCGTTTTGATTCCGACGTACGACCGCCTGCCCATTCTGGCCGTGCGGGGAGAGGGCTGCTATCTCTACGACGACCGCGGGAAGAAGTACCTCGACTTCCTGGGCGGCCTGGCGGTGAATGTGCTCGGTTACGCGCACCCGGAAGTCCTGGCGGTTTTGCGGGATGAGTCGGAGACGCTGCTTCACGTCTCAAACTTGCTATACCACCGCTACCAGGCTCCGCTGGCGGAGAAGCTGGCGAAAAAGGCGGGCCTGGACCGCGTCTTTCTGGCGAACACCGGCACCGAGGTCGTCGAAGGGGCGATCAAACTGGCGCGGGCTTACGCGCGCAAGAGCCGCCCCTCGGCAGCTTTCGAGCGGTTTGAAATCCTTGCCCTCGAGAATTCGTTCCACGGGCGGACGCTCGGCGCGCTTTCTTTGACCTGGCCGGAAAAGTATCGCAAGCCTTTCGAGCCGTTGCTCCCCGGGGCGAGGTTCGTGCGGTTGAACGATGTGGCGCATCTCCGGGAAAGTTTTACGCCGCGCGTGGCCGCGCTGATCGTCGAAGTGATCCAGGGCGAAGGCGGAGTAATGGAGGTCCAGGAAAAGTTTTTGAAGACAGCGGAGGAGCTTTGCCGGGCGAACGACGCGCTCCTCATCTGCGACGAAATCCAGTGCGGGATGGGCCGCACCGGCCGCTTCTTTGCGTTCAAGGAGCGCGGGCTGAGGCCGGACGTCGTCCTGGTGGCCAAGCCGCTCGCAGCGGGGCTGCCGCTGGCCGCCATCATCGCGCGCGACGAGGTGGCGCAGGCCTTTTCGCCCGGGCTCCACGGATCGACATTCGGCGGAGGGCCGCTTCAGTGCCGCCTGGCGCTGAAGGTGCTCGAAATTCTCGAGCGCCCCGGCTTCCTCGAGAATGTGCAGGACGTCGGCGCGTACTTCCGCCGGCAACTCGAAAAGCTTCGGTCGGAGCTGCCCGTCGTCCGCGAGGTCCGAGGCGAGGGCCTGATCCTGGCCGCGGAACTCGAGGTGCCGTGCAAGCCGGTGGTCCGGCAGGCGCTCGAAATGGGATTCCTCATGAACTGCACGCAGGAACGGGTGCTACGGTTCTTGCCGCCGCTCATCATCGAGCGACGCCACGTGGACGAACTGGTGGCCGCTCTGCGGCTGATCCTGGGTCGGCTGGGCAACGCCCCCGTCGCTGACAAGAAGGAGGTTCACGCATGACGCCGGTAATGACCAAAGTGGAAAAGCCGTCGAAGCTGAGTGTCAACGACCTGATTGAAGACAGGGACCTCAGCCGCGGCGACTTGAAGCTGATTTTCGAAGTGGCCCAGCGCGTCAAGGCATCGCCCGGCTCATTCGCCCGGGCCCTCGAAGGCCGCCAGCTCGCCATGATTTTTGAAAAGCCGTCGCTGCGGACGCGCGCCGCATTTGAAGTCGGCATGACGAGCATGGGCGGCTCGGCCGTTTACCTCGACCACACGAAGCCGCGCCTTGGCGAGCGCGAGCCCATCAAGGACGTGGCCCGGTGCCTCGAGCGCTGGGTGCACGGGATCGTGGCGAGGACGTTCGCCCATTCCGCGGTCAAGGAGCTTGCCGAGCACGCCTCCATTCCGGTCATCAACGCGCTCACGGACCTCTTTCACCCCTGCCAGGTCCTGGGAGATTTCTTCACCCTTCGGGAAAAATTCGGAAGTCTCGAAGGCCTGAAGCTGGCCTATGTGGGCGACGGAAACAACGTCTGCCATTCGCTGCTCGTCACGGGAGCGAGACTCGGCGTCTCCGTAAGCGTTTCGACGCCGCCGGGCTTCGAGCCCAAAGCGGAGATCGTCGACGCCGCAACCTCCATTTCGCGCGAAACCGGAGCGACCATTCAAACTGTCCGCGACCCGGTCAAGGCTGTGGCCGGCTCGAGCGCCGTGTACACCGACGTCTGGGCCAGCATGGGGCAGGAATATGCGGCCCACCTGCGCAAGCAGGTGTTCGCGACCTACCAGGTGACGGAAACCCTGATGGCGGCAGCCGAGCCTTACGCCGTCTTCATGCACTGCCTTCCGGCCCATCGGGGCCAGGAGGTGACTTCTGCAGTCATTGATTCGCCGCGCTCGATGATTTTCGATCAGGCCGAGAACCGGCTGCACGTCCAAAAGGCGCTCCTGCTCTTGCTCCTGCAAAACGGGTCCGTCTAGTGCCATTCCGACTATCGGGGGCTATTTTCGTTAGCAGCGCTTTCGAGCATTCTTGAAAGGCCTCGGCTTAAGGATTTTGGCACACTAAGTTGGAACGGCACTAGGACTGGGCGGCCCTGGAAGCCCCCGCGCGGCCTGAGGCAGGAAGTCAGACGCTCCGCGAGACGCGAGCCAGGACTTTCGCCACTCCTTCCTCGAAAGTCTCAGGCTTCGTCAGCAAGCTCACCACTAAATATCCTTCAGAAGCGAAATCATATAAGTGGCCCGGGTGGACCAGTACCCCGTCCTCGCGGAGGAGTTCAATCGCCCAGTCTTCATCGCTCTGGATGGAAGGCAGGCGCAGAATTGCATTCCATCCTCCCTCGGCTTTGAGGCGGGTCACGGGCGAGGCGGGAGAGATCTGTTCATCGAGCCGGCGGAGGTTCGAGCGGACGCGCTTCAAGATTTGCGGCTGCATAGAGCGCCGCAGGTCGAGCAGCCTGGGCAAGGCGTGCGCGAGGGGCAGGCTCAACGAGAGGTAAGTGTCTGCGATCAGTTCAAGGCGCGTCAGGACGTCTCGAAGGATTTCGCCGGGGCCGCTTACGACCACCCAGGCAAGCTTCATCTGGGGCAGAGCGGAAATTTTGGAGAGTCCGCTCAGTGTAAAGGTGAGCGTTTCGCAGGTTCCAGCGTGGCTGGCGGCGCGGCGATTACCCTCGGCTGCGTCCGGTCCGAGCGCGTAGTCGAAAAAGACTTCGTCCGCGACCAGCGCGAGCTGCCGCTTGCTGCACCACTCGAGCAGGGCTTGGCGCTCCTCGGGGCGGACATAAGACCCGGTCGGATTGTTCGGGTGGATGACGACGATGGCGCGCGTGCGGGGAGTAAGGGCCCGCTCGAGCGAACCGAGGTCGATCTGCCACCCCTGGTCGTATAAAAGCGAATAGGAGTTGAGTTCGACTGAGTCGAGACGGGCGAGGAAATCGAGGAGCGGGTAACTCGGTCGCGGGACGAGGACATTGTCTCCCGGGTCCGCGAGGAGCCGGAAGACGAAAGAGTAGGCTTCGCTGGTGCTCGTCGTCAGGAAGAGTTGTTCGGGCGTAAGCTCGATGCCGCGCTCGGCGTAATAGTCCACGACCGCGAGGCGCGAAGCGAGCGGGCCGCGCGGGTCGGGATCGTAGGTGAGGGAACGCGCGTCGGTGAGCGCCCCGAGGACTTCCTGAACGTCATAGTTGAAGCCGCATCGCGTGGGGTTGGATTCGGTCAAATCGAGGACTAGCAGGCCCCGCCGCCGGCGCTCCTCGAGCTGCTTCGAGAGGCGGTTCGGGGCGAGCGGCCAGTCGATGCGGGAAGCAAACATGCAGGTCTCAGAGGATCCACTCGGGCGTCGGCGGAAAGTCCCATGATGATCTCACCGGCGGAAAGGAACTTTCCTTACGCGATCTCCTCGAGGATTTTCAGCAGACCTTCCAGCGACTCCCGCGTGCTCTCGACCATGTTGCCGTCGGGGCGGCGGTAGTGGGTCTCGAGCGACATTGTGCCGTCGTAGCGGGTCTCGCTCAGGGCTTTGAGCTGTCCGCGCCAGTCGATGATTCCGCCGCCTACCGGCGCCCAGCGCAGTTTTCCCGATTCAGGGTCTTTCCTGACGTCCTTGATGTGCATGTGCGCGAAAAGTCCCCGGACCTCGCGGTAACCGTCGGGGTAGGCGACTTCGTGCAGCATGGCCGCATTTCCAGGGTCCCAGTTCCCGCGCAAGCTCGGCGAATTGACCTCACGCAGAATCCGTCCGAGTTCCTTGCCCGTCCCGATGTTGCACTCGTGCTCGTTTTCGAGCACGAGCACCATGCCGTTTTTAGCCGAGAGCGACGCAGCTTGGGCGAGACGGTCGCGCACGGCCAGATAAGCCTTCTCGGGGTCCTCGACGCGCCAGTAGCTGAAGACCCGGACCTTCGACGTCCCGAAAAACCGCGCAAGCTCGAACGACTTGTTCAGGAGCTCTCCGGTATCCTGGTCGGTGAAATCGGCGCGGAATGTGTCCCGTTTCTCGGGCCGCGCGGGCATTTCGGGCAGGTTGTATTTGAAAACGGGCGACGCGATGTCGGAGACGCGCAGGCCGTGCTTCTCGATGAGCCGTTTGGCTTGATCGAGGGACTCCTGTGGAGCGTTCATGATGTTCTTCTGCCCCATCTGCCTCAACTCGCAATAGGCGAGCGAGTACCCGGAGATGAAATCGAGCGCCTGCTCCAGGTTGTCCGTCAGCTCATCCGTAATAATGCCGAGTTTAAAGGGAAGCGCCCGCCCCGCTCGGGTCTTGAGAGGTAACGCGACTTCAAGTCCCAGGCAGGCAAGTAACGCTGAAAAATCTCTCCTCGACCAGCTCATCTTCAGGGAGCCCTCCTTTCTCTCATGGCGCGGGCCGGTCGGCCGGCGCGGCCAGACCCCAGCTTCTCGCTCGGGACGGAGCGCGTCAACTCGAAAATGGATTGACGTGGGGGGTTGAGACCCGTCTTCAGGTGCTGCGGGCGTCTTGACGCTCTGGCCCTTCTCCCGGACGGGAAGAAACCCGCGAGAACCAGCGCATCATGGGGAGGTAAGCAACGTCGCGTCCCAGGAGTCGTTTGGGTCAATGAACTCCGTCCCCACCAGGCCGGTCTCAAAGCTTTCCGTATCGCCGCGCCAGACCACTCGCAGGTGTTTGGGTTGTTGCTCCCCGGGCAGTAAAAGCTCGATCTGCGTTCCCACTTTCAATAAAAAACGGACGCGGATCAGCGCGCCGAACTGATCGACGGAAACGATTTCGCTGCGGGAGAAAAAGTCGCGGCCCCCTTCATCCTTTCCCCGGAGCACTACGGGTATTCGCACCTCTTGCCGCCGGGTTCTCCGTCGATCACTTTGCGGTCTGGACATTTTGCAACACTCACGCTCCGGGAAGAGGCTGCCGTGAGCTCGGGCCCGGGAACCTGCGAGCAAACGCGTGCTGATATTATTTCGAAATGGGAGGTTCGTCAACTCACGTGCTCAGGCCAAGCCTCGCCTCGGAGGCCGGCATTTCCAGTCAGGACCCTTCGTCGAGTCAAGAGGAGGCCCGCGACCCCTCCCTTTCTGACGACAGGTTGGCGCGTAAGCCCTTGGCCTTGAAAAACCGTACAGTTCAATGTTATATTTCAAACGAAACCGTATAAAGGCGTAGCGAGCTGCGGCATGAGACTTTTTCGCTTACCGGAAGCCGCGCGATCCCTCGGCGTGAGCTTTCCGACGCTGAAACAGTGGATCTACCGGGGGAAAATCCGTTCGGTCAAGACTGCCGGCGGGCACCACCGGATTCCACAAGTCGAAATTGACCGGCTTTCGTTCCAACAAACGTCCGCCTCAAAACGGCGCGCAGGGCGCGCGGCGGCGCGCCCGCGACCCCAACGCAAGTCGAAAAATGAGTCTGTCACCGGTCTTGAAAACTTCATCAGCGGGAGGAACCAGTTGGTCGGCCGCGTGACCCAGGTGCGGACGGTCGGCCTGCTGACGAAAGTGTGCCTCGACGTCGGCGGGCAAACGGTAACCGCCATCATTACGCGGGACGCCGCGCGGCAGCTCGACTTGAAGGCGGGCGACACCGCCGCCGCGCTCGTCAAGGCTACCGAAGTCATGATCATCCGGCCGCTCGGCTGAAGGAGACCCGTGGATTTGCCCCCTGGCTCATCTCTTTCGGGATCCCGATTTCCGTGCAGCCTTTCAAAGCAGTGGCCGCCATCGCGCTGGCCTTTCACCTTGCTCCTTCCTCGATTGCGAGCGCCGGGCTCCTGATGGGAATCCTGTTCGCCTTCATCGGGCTCACCAACCTCGTGGACCCGCTCGCGAACCTTTTCACCTTGCCCATCGTCCGCGGAATCCAGCTCGGTCTCGGGCTGATCCTGATCCGCGAGGGAGTACGGCTGGCAATCTCGCCCAAGGCCGGCGCGCTCGTCATTGCCGGCGTGCCTCTTTCACCCTGGCAGGTCGCTCTCGGCGGCGCAGCGGTGCTGCTTATCTTCAAACGTTCCCGGCGGTTCCCTTCGGCGCTGGTGTTGCTTGCCGCGGGAGTGCTGCTCGGCGTGCTGGCGCAACGGGGTGAATGGAATTTTCTCGGCTGGGGACCGGTGCCGTTCGAGGTTTTGCACCCACGCGTCGAGGAGTTGAAAAAAGCCCTG
>QHZM01000231.1 GCA_003224665.1 Acidobacteriota bacterium | reverse complement strand
AAAAGCGCGGCGGCAGGAGCATGTGCGCGTTGACCGTTTGTTCGAGCAAGGCCAGGCGCCGGCCTTCGAGCGTCGCAGGGTCGGTCTCCGCCCTGAGCCTGCCCTGGACGCTTTTTAAGACGGGAAGCGCGCCGTGTCGTGCCTCGTGCCACTGCGCGTCGGCGGAGGTCAGGAATTTGAGCAGCGCCTTCGCTCCCTCCTCGTTTCCCACGCTTGTGGGAACGGCGAAAGCATGACCTCCCGCGTAGACCCACCTTTGTCCCGACGGCCCTGCGGGATAAAGCGCCAGGTCAAATCGGTCCCTCACACGGGACTCGAGGGGGTTGAGGTACCGATGGAAGCCCCCCGGCCAGTCCGCCACCATCGCGCAACGGCCCTCGAGGAAAATTCCGGAGGCCTCATCATATCGCATCTCCGGGAGCTCCGTCGGTGTGACCTTTTCCACCGCATAGAGCCTGTGGAGGAAGCCGAGCGCCCATCGTCCGGCGGCGTCGTTGAAGCCCGGGCGGAGGTCGGGTCGGAAAAGCTGGCCGCCCGCCATGCCGACCAGTTCGAAAAAAGTGCCGAAGAGCCCGCTTTCGCGTCCGGGAAACGCGAAACCAAACAAGTCCGGAGGTCGCGTGAAGTGCCTGGCAGCCTGAGCGAGTTCTTCCCAGGTCTCGGGCACGCGGAGTTCGCGGCCCGTCGTCGCGCGAAACCTCTCCTGCTCGGCCGGGTCCGAGAACAGGTCGCGACGGTAGTAAAGCAGGCGGACGTCAATATTCCGCGGGATGCTGAGCAGCCAGCCTTCCACGCGGCTCATTTCGAGGACGGCGGGGATGAATTCATTGAGTTCCGTCTCGCGATACCAGTCGTCGAGCGGCCGGAGAAAATGTCTTTGCGACGGCGCGTACTTGTTATGAGTTGAGATTAGGTCGTACGCTCCCGTGCCGTCGCGATATACTTCGTCGAGGTGGCGGTTGAGGTCAGGATGGACCAGCCGCGCTGCGATGTGGACGCGGAGCTCGGTCTTCTTCTCGAATTCCGGAAGCAGTTCGTAGAGCGGGTCGTACATCGGGCCGGCCACCAGCGCCACATTCAACGCGCCGGGCTTGGGCGCTTCGATGAAAAAACCGCTTCCTGGATTCCGCGTCAATGCTCAGCCCTGACTCTTCGTCCTGCCGGGCGGCTTGCTCAATATCGAAACCGGACTCCGGTTTAAGGGAATGCTGCCGCCTTCCTCCATCAACCTGCCGCCGTCACTGCCCTTTGTCGAACCGCGACTCTAATTCTCAAGGTCCTTCGTGTCCAGCCGCCCCTCGCGCCTGAGGCGGTCGAAAATTTCAGCCGTCTGCCGGATGCCTTGCTCGAGCGGCGTGCGAGGCACTTCGGCGAGGTCTGGGGCGAGCAGACTGTCGTCGAGGTCGTAGGCAATCGGCAGCGGCGGGCCTTCGGCGCGAATCAAGCCGCGCGAGCCGGGAAAGACTCGCTCGAGCGTGGCCAGGAATTCCTCCACGTGGCTCACGGTGCCGCGCAGCGTGTAAACCCTCGCGCCTGGCATCTCAGCTTCGGCGCAGCGAAGGAAAATTTTGGCGGTGTCGTCCACGTACTGTAAATCGAGACCGCCGGTGAACCGGACCGTGTAAGGCCGCTCGAGGATGCTCGCTTTGATGGCCTTGGTGGGGCCTGACGTGATCCCCTGGTCGCGCCCCACGCCATAGACCGCCCAGGGCCGGAGACCGACGCTCGATATCCCGTCACTTTCGAAATAAACGCGCGCGTTCCCTTCGTTCGCCTGTTTGAAGACCCCATAGTGGGTTCCGGGCCAGAGCGGCGAGCCCTCGCGGACGGTGGTGCCGCCGTAAAATTCCTCCGGGCCGAAGACCGCGCCCGAACTGGCATAGACAACTCGCTTCACCAGGTCGCGCCGGCGGCGAGCGGCTTCGAAGGCGTTCAGCGTTCCCACCACGTTGACGCGCGCCCCGAGTGGCGGGTCGGCCGCACACGCAGGCACTTGGAGCGCCGCGAGGTGGATGATGTGCGTGATGCCCTGGCTGGCGACGGCGGCATCGAGGTCTTCGAGACTCGTCACGTCCCCCCGGATGAACTGGACCCGCGACATCTCCTCATCGCTCAGGAGAGCGTGCAGGCGGTGGGATTCGGCGTCCAGGTCAAACACCCACGGCCTGTCTCCGCGTTGAACAAGGTTCTTGACGATCCAGGCGCCGATGAATCCCTTCGCGCCCGTAATCAGGAACCGCGCGCCCGTCGCCTTGGCTGGAGTGGCCCGCGTCATCCATGCGCATTATATGTTCTGGGAGAGGAGTGTCAACGCAACAGGGAAGAAAGCGCCGGGGAGTCGAGCGCGCCAGGACAAACTGGGGCGTAGGCTATCCGAAGACGAGGTGAGGAGGCAGGTTCGAAGGGCAACGTTTAATGGGCAGTCGCTTATTTGCGACCGCCGTCAGACCTTACTGTCGTTCGGCTCTGGCGCCATGTCATCAGAGGTGGCAGTCAGCCGCGGCTGCAGAGCAGCGGTTGTTTGCGCGGTCGCGGCAGCCCGCTTTATTTCGATTGCTCCAAGCGGAGCGTTCGATCAAGCCGGAAGGTGAGGAGCGCCTCCGCCGGGACCCTGACCTCCTTGCCCCTGGTCAAGATCTGAGCTGTGCCGCCCGCCGCGGCTCCGGCCACTGCCCCGATGGCAGCGCCTTTCCCGCGACCCGCGATGGCGCCGATCAGCGCACCCAGGCCGGCGCCGCCGCCGACCATCTCAGCCGTCCTTTTGTTTTTGCCGATACCGTCAGGCCCTTTCTCCTCCAGGCTTGCCGTGCTCACCACGTAACGTTTCCCTGCTACGGTGATCGAGTCAATGGCCAGGGCAAGCTCGGGCGTCCCCAGCGTCCCGCCGCTCGAGACCTGTCGAATCGCAAGCTCGGCCGCGGAGCCTTTGGGAATCGCCGTCGCCCCCGTGCCATCCCTCACGTCCTGGTCTATTACAGCCGAGTACCTCTTGCCTTCGGCCGCAATCGTTGAGTTGATGGCTTCATTGGCCTGGACCACGAGTTCCGTGCCGCTCGGAATTATTTTGGCGTTCAACTGGGCGGTCGGGTCCGCGCTGGGCCGCGCCGAAGCCGTCTGGACCCCTTTTCCTGTCGCGTTGAACTCGATGGACTTGATGTCCCTGACGTCGAAGTGGTGGGCCATGCCCCTGTCGTCTTTGAAGGTGATCGTCTGGGATGACCCTTCGAGGTATGTCCCGTTATATCGCGTCCCGTCTCGCAGAGTAACCGTATCGCTCCAGCCTGGTATCGCGAACGCAAGAACGCTCAGGATGGCTGTAAACCTGATTTTTCGCATCGGTCAACCTCCCACACGTAATTCCGCCATTCCGGGACCAGCAATCGCGTGGCCAGAGGCACATCGGCAGGAACCCGCTAATTTGCGGGCAGATGCAGGGAGTTAGGACGGCCTGCGAATTCAAGCGGGCCCTACGCCTGGCGCAAATTTACTTTCCAGAATGAAATAATGTCATGGTTGCCTAAGGTGGACAGGGGGAAGCCTCGGACCGACTCCACACCCGTGAAACTTGCGGGGCGCTTACCTCGTGCGGCCCGAACCCTGGCGAAGCGCAATAATTCTGTCCGGTTGGATGTTCTCCCAATATTCTTCAGACCCGTCGGGCCAATGCACCAGGACGCCTTGGATCTCCAGCCTCTCGCCGAGGCCGAAATGCACGCGGACGTCGTTCGCGCTGAGGTAACTTGAGTCGGTGTGAACCCATCGCCAGAGCGGCTTCTGGCCGTCTCGCAACACAGCCACGCGGGCCCCTATGCCGAACCGATTTGACTTCACTCCTTCGAGCCGCACCTCCAGCCAGTGCCGCCGGGCGCCGGTTTGATTGTGGAGCAGCCAGACCGGCCCGTTATTGTTCGTAACGACGACGTCAATGGCGCCGTCGTTGTCGATGTCGCCGAATGCCGCGCCCCGGCTCACCTGAGGGATGTCGAAGATCGGGCCGGCGATGTTGGTCGTTTCTCGGAACCCCTTGCCTTCGCCTTCGTTGTGAAACAACTTGTTCCTTTGGTGGTAAGGATGGGGGATCGCGCGCAGAGACTCCCGCAGGGTCACGGCGCCGTTGGCGATGAACAGGTCGAGCCACCCATCATTGTCGTAGTCAAACCACTTGGTCCCGAAGCCGGTGAACCCGAAAGTGGGCCGGGCTAGGCCGTATTGCGGGGTGTTGTCGTCAAAGGTGGCCTTCCCGTCATTGCGGAAAAACGTCGCGCCCTCGCCGGTGAGGTTCGTCACGAGGATATCTTCAATGCCGCGATTGTCCACGTCTTCGGCGGAGACGCCCATCCCTGCCTTCGGAAGGCCGTCGGCGCTGTAGGCGGCGCCGGCTTCGAGCGCGGCTTCTTTGAACGTGCCGTCACCCTGGTTGAGCCACAGGCGGTTCGCTGCCGTGTCGTTTGCGACGTAGATGTCCGTCCAGCCGTCGCCGTTGAAGTCTGCGCAGACGACCCCGAGCGCGGGCCCGTAAGACGCCCCGATCCCGGAGGACTCTGTAACGTCAACGAATTTTCCGTTGCCGAGGTTGCGAAAAAGCCGCGAGGGCATGGCCCGGTAAATTTTCGGAGTGCAATAGTCGAGTTCGCCGGTGGGAGCGTAGCACCGCTTGTTCCCTTTCACGGTGAAGTCCACGTAGTTCGCAACAAACAAGTCGAGATATCCGTCCCGGTCGTAATCGAGCCAGGCCGCGCTGGTGCTCCAGCGGATGTCGTCCACTCCGGCCTCGGCGGTGACGTCGGTGAAGGTCCCGTCGCCGTTGTTGTGGTAAAGAAAGTTGTGTCCGAAGTTCGTTACATAGAGGTCCTGGAACCCGTCGTTGTCATAGTCGCCCACGGCGACGCCCATGCCGTAGCCGGTGAGTCCCACTCCCGCTCGCTCCGTCACGTCCGTAAACTTCAACTTCCCGGTCTCGCTCAGCTCGTTTCGGAAAAGCCGGTTGCCGGGTTTCCAGCCGGGCGGAAGATGAGTTTTTTTGTTTTCTTCGAGAGTTGACCCCTGGATCAGGTACACGTCCAGGTCGCCGTCGTTGTCGTAATCGAACAGGGCCACGCCGGCACCCATGATTTCGGGCATGTAGCGCTGGCCTGTGGCCCCGTTGAAATGGCGGAAGTTCAGGCCCACTTCGGCTGCGATTTCGCGGAAGATCGCGGTCTCGAGAGAAGACGGACGGCTTGGCCGGTTCCTGGTCTGGGGCAAGGAGCCCAGCGCGAGGGCTGCCATTAATATGTCGCGTCGGGTCAAGGTAGTAATGTCTTTCGCTGCTGCCCGCTCAGTGGTGGGCCCCTTCCTGTTCGAGGGCGCGGATGTCCTTCTCGATGGTCGTCAGGAGCCGGGTCTGGCCTCGTGCTGCCGCCTGCTCCCGCGCCTTGCGCGCGAATTTCAGGGCCTTCTCGCGGTCACCGGAACGGGCATATGCGGCTGCGAGGGCGTAGAGGTAGCGCGGCGTGTTCTCGTCCTCCGGCGTGAGCGTCTTCAAGAAGTGTTGGATGGCATCGTCGTAATTATTCTGGTTGACCAGGATGCGCCCGAGGTGGAAATGCGCCAGTCGGTATTCGGGCTGGTTTTGAACGGCCTGCCGGTACTGCTCGAGCGCCTCTACGAGGCGGCCCTGCTGCTCGAGAAGGGAGCCCAGATTGTTGTGGGCTTCCGCATAGAAGGGGTTGATCTCGACCGCCTTCCGGAACGCCTGGTCGGCCTCGCGGTATTTTCCTTGCTCAAACAGCAGCACGCCGTAGTTGTAATGGGCGTCCGCGCGGTCCGGGTCGAGGCCGACCGCGGCGCGGTAATGTTCCTCCGCCTTCTCAAATTGGCGGAGCCTTCCGTAAAGCGAGATCAGGTTGATGTGCGCCTGCACATGCCTGGGGTCAACCTCGAGCGCTTTTTCGTGTTCGGCGATGGCCTCCTGGGTCTTTCCCGCCTGCTCGAGCAGGGTGCCGCGGCGTATATGAGCAAGCGGTCCCTGGTTGAGTTCGCGGACCGCGTCGCGCAGCGGGTCATCCACCGGCGGGACCGTCGTCTTGTTTTGTTCAGAGAGTATGAGGTGCTCCTGGGCCTTCGGGGTGTCGCCGAATTTCCGGTAAAGCAGGGCCAGCGCATAATGCGAGGCGCCGTAGGCCGGGAAGAATTCACAGGCCTTTTGAAAGGACTCCGCGGCCGCCTTGTCATCTCCCCGCGCCGCATGCACTCGGCCGAGGCCGTAGACGGCTGTCGCGGAGTCAGGATGGTCTTTTATGATGGCTTCATAAATTACGCTGCCCTCTTCCCAATTTCCGGCGACGAGCAGAGTTTCGGCCAGCTTGAGCTGCGCCGGCAAATATCCCGGGTCGATCTGTAACGCCGCGCGCAATGCGCCCACAGCGTCCTCATACTTTCCTCGAGCGGCCTCGACCCATCCCAGGTAGTAGAGCCATCGAGACGCGGCCGGGTCGAGCAAGTGCGCCCGCCGGTAGCAGACGGCGGCGGACTCGAATTGCTCGTAAGCGTCGAGCACCATCCCCAGCTTCCCATTGGCCTCGGCATCCCGGGGATGCGCTCGCGCGGCGAGGTAGGCACGCTCGACTTGCCCGCGCACGGCGGGCAGCGTGTTCGCCATATTGAGCTTGGGCAAGTCCGGGAGCGGGGGCGTCGTGGCAGCTAGAGACCAGCAGCCGGCACAGAGCGCAGCCGCGAGCGTGAGGAAACTCCTGAGCCGCATACGCCAGATTCTATGGTATGCCTCGGCCGGAAAATCAAGCACCAAATTCATTCGGCTCGGTAGATAAAAAAGAAATGGCTCCGCGGGTTGTGGAGCCGCTTCCATGCGCGCGCCACAGCGCACAAAAACAAAGAGGGACCGTGCGAAGCGCGGTCCCTCTTTTCGTTAAAGGTTTCGTTCGCCTTCAGAAAGTAAGCCGCAAACCGAAGCGGAACTGGCGCTCGTCGAGGCCCTCCCGCGCGAGGCTTATTATGTCGGTGACAGTCATGAAATCTGATCCGTCGCTAACGTTGTGGTCCGGGATGTCAAAATGCGGCGTGTTGGTGAAGTTGAACGATTCCGCACGGAACTGGAGCTTCATGCGCTCGCTAATCGAAAACTCGCGGAACAAGCCGAAGTCCCAGTTACCAATGCCCGGGCCGCGGAACGCATTGAAGCCGGTAGTGCCGAAGCGTCTTTGGGTGACATCCGCAAACGCCGTTGGGTCGTAGAAGGGATGGTCAGCCCCGATGCCGCCGAGCTTCGTCACCTGAGGTTTCACCTGATCGGCTGTCTGGTTGCTTCCAGGCATGTCCAGGTTACCGGAGGCGTAAACGGTGAACGGTGGGCCTGTGATGAAACTCGCCAGGCTGTTCACCTGCCAGCCGGACACAATCTTCGAGACTACGCCTCGGTTATTGAGCCACCGCTTCCCACTACCGAAGGGCAATTGCCAAACGTTCATGATCTCGAGGTTGTGGGTGCGGTCAAAATCGGTTACGGACCGGTTCAAGTACATGTATTGCAAGGCTTGGATTTTTTCGTCGCCTGGGCTATTGCTGCTGTTATCGATAGAGTTTATAGCCTTCCCCCAGGTATAATTAACCGTGAGCGCCAGGCCTTGGGCGAACCGTCGTTGGAGGCTCGCCTGCAGCGAATCGTAATGGCCGGTGCCCACGGGCAGCAGAAACACCGTTGTTGCATCCCTCCCGAACTTTGCCTTCAAGGGCCTGCCGGCCTCGCCGGCACCAAGCACCTGGCCCGCGTTCAAGTCCAGGAAGCCGAGCTGCCGGATGGACCGAGTGGCTACATAGCCCACTTGTCCGGTGAAACCGTAACGGAGCTCTTTCTGAATAGTGAAGTTCCAGGATTGAATGTAACCGCGGCGGAAGTTCTTAGGTAAACCCTCGAAACCGAAGTCACTCGGGATGTCGATAATTCCATTCCCGAGAGAGGGAGCGGTTATGGGGTCTACTCCCGCGGGGAGCGCGGAGTACGAGGGAGTGGAATTATCCAGCCGACGAGACGGGAACAGGTCATTTGGAGTCTGAAGATTCAGCGCAAGCAGGACGGGGTAATTGGCCCGTAACGCCTCCATGAACTCATACGGGTCGATGGTGATGCCGTAACCGGCGCGGATGACAAAGGTGTTTGCGGCACGATAAGCCAGTCCGATGCGCGGCTCGAAGAGCCTCTTACTGATTTGAATACCGCAATCCTTCGGAACGGACCCGACCCCACAAACCAAAACCTTGTTCGTGTCCATGTCGTAACGCTCGATGCCCCGGTCGGGCCGCGCCGGAACGGGGTAGTGCTCCCAGCGAAGACCGTAGTCGAGCGTTAGTTTGGGGGTGACGTTCCAGCGGTCTCGAGCGTAAGCGCTGTAGAGCCACGCGTGGATGCGGTAAACGTCCGGCACCTGCAAGGTCCTGCTTGCTAAGCTGGGGAGACCAAGTATAAAC